>JAGACC010000377.1 GCA_017614295.1 Treponema sp. | reverse complement strand
GTTCTCTGCATAGGAGCTTCTACAGGTGGCCCTTCCGCTGTATCTGAAGTTCTCTCCGGCCTTGGAAACAATTTTCCGCTTCCAGTTCTTTACACACAGCATATAGAAGTCGAAGCAGACAAAAAACTTGCCCAGTGGCTTTCAAGTACATGCAAAAATATTCCGGTATCGATTGCAAAAGATGGAGAAGAAGCAAAGAGCGGGCATGTCTACATGGCACCGGCAGAAACTCATCTTGTTATTGATTACGTAAAGTCCAACGGAACACCTGTCCTTCACCTTTCACACGAAGAGCCTGAGCGTTTTTTAAGACCAGCAGTAAACAAACTCTTTAGAAGCGCAGCTCAGTTTTACAAAAAGGATTGCCTTGCAGTTTTGCTTACAGGAATGGGAATGGATGGTGCGGACGGCTGCAAAGAGATATGTGCTAATGGCGGCTGGACTATCGTAGAAGATAAATCTACATGCGCAGTTTTTGGAATGCCCGCTGCAGCAATAGAAGCAGGTGGAGCAAAGGAAGTGTTGCCACGAGGCAGCATTGCAAAAAGAGTTTTGGAGTTGGTAAAAAAATGATTCAAGAAACAGTCTGCCTAACACAAGAAGAACTCGACTCTTTTATCGCCCTTTTAACACAGAGCACTGGCATCATTCCGCGCTCAAGCCATCTTGAAGGCATAAAGAACTACATAGAAAAACAGCTTTGCAAAAAAGGCATAAGCGTAATTGAATACAAGAACAAGCTCATAACAGACAAAAAACTTTTTTCAGAACTTATAAACGAAAGCACAGTAAACGAAACATATTTTTTCCGCGAAGAAAAGCAGTTCTTTCTTTTGCGCGACAAAATATTTCCAATATGGAAAGCAACGGCCGGTTCTATGCCAATAAAAATCTGGAGTGCGGCATGTTCCTTTGGAGAAGAAGCATATTCACTCGCACTGCTTGCAAAAAAATGCGGAGTAAAAGCAATGATAACGGCAAGCGACATAAATTCATAAGTGCTTGAACATTGCAAGGATGGCTCTTTTAAAAATTCATCAATACGCTCTGTAGACGGATCTTCATTCAAGGACCTTCTCCTCCCCTATCAAAAGGACGGCAAGATTCAGTTTGACCCAGAAATTAAAAGCTGCATAACTGCAAAAGAAATCAACCTTTCAAAAATAGACGACGTGCAGACGCAAGCACTTCTTCCCAAAAAGCAGGACATAGTGTTTTTGCGCAACGTCTTTATATACTTCAGCCAAAATCTTAGGCTTAAGATTCTAAATGTCATAGCGGAAAAATGCCTTGCGGACAATGGACTTCTTTTTGTTTCAATGAACGAAACTGCACAGATTAATTTTAGCGAAATATCGCCTCTGTTGGAAAAAGTCATGGACGGAAGCATTTTTTATTTCAAGAAGAAATCCACGGAGGTGAAGGCAAATGGCTAAAGTTTCGTCTGACATTATAGAAAGTTTCACCGCAGAAGTTCATGAACTTCTTTCTCTGTCCCGCAAAGACATCATTGCTCTTAAGGCGGCACACATTGACGAAGAAACCCTTTCAAGACTCTTGCGCAACCTTCACACCATAAAAGGAAACGCACGCATGCTAGAATTTTCTACAATAGAAAAACTTGCGCATGCAGTAGAAGACATTTACAAGAGCGTAAAAGACGGAAAAATCAAATCGACAGACAGACTCATAACATTTGTTTGCGCTGCTGCAGACAAAATGGATGAATGCGTAGCTTCGGTTTCCAAAACAGGAAGTGACGAAAAAGACATTGAGCTTTACCTTCAATACTGCGATAAACTTGCCGCAGGAGAACTAATCGACATAGATTCTTTTGCTTCCGAAATAAAAAAGCAGGTTGAAAATACAGACGATGATGATGACGAACTTAACGAAAACATAAGCGAAATCCAGTCAATAAGAATAAAACTTTCGCGCGTAAACGAAATCATCACTGCCTTTGACACGATGATAACAAGGGAGTTCCACCTAAAGCACCAGCTCGACACGCTGCAAAAATACGAAGAAGCTACCAACAACCACGACCTTGCAAAAATCCGCAAGCAGTTTGAATCCGACATTTACGCACTTGAATCTTCAATTTTTAGCGTACAAGAACAGGTCTTTAACCTAAGGATGCTCCCCATCAGCATTGTCTTGAATCCTCTTGAAAACGCAATCGCTCTCGAAAGCATAAATCTTAAGAAGAAAGTTAAATGCGAAATTCCTGCAACAGACATTGCAATCGACAAAGTAATCCTGGAAGAACTTGGCGACATTCTTATGCACCTTGTCAGAAATGCACTTGACCACGGCATAGAAAAACCAAAAGAAAGAAAGGCTGCAGGAAAAGCAGAAACAGGAACCATTTCAATAAGCTGTCTGCGCGAAGCAAAACACATTGAACTTAAAATAAGCGATGACGGTCGTGGTCTTGATTACCAGAAGATCCGCGAAAAAGCTTTGGAACTCTACCCAGAGCGTGCAGAAGAAATTGCAAACATGGTTGACCGCGAACTGTCACAGTTTTTGTTCCAGTCAGGATTTTCCACAAAGGACAATGTTACAGAGCTTTCAGGACGCGGCGTAGGGCTTGACTTTGTTTGGTCTGCTGTAGAAAAAATCAAGGGAAGAATAAAAATCGAAAGCGAAGCAGGAAAAGGCACATCTTTCATTCTCTACTTCCCGCTTTCTCTTTCAACCTTGCAGGGACTTTTTGTTTATTCCAACGAAGACAAATACCTTATTCCCTCACAGCACATCGTTGACATCATTTACAGAAAGAAGAGCGAATACGTAACACTTCAGAACCAGAGCTACATTCACCTAGAAGGACAGCTCATTCCATGCTATTCGCTCTCATCTCTTTTTAACGAGCGTAAAATTGCAAACAACTACGATGCAGATTCCATCCTCATTGCTGAATACATGGAGCAGCGGATCGGAATTATCGTGGACCAGGTACAGCAGTTTGTTTCTCTTGTCGTAAAGCCGCTGCCAAAAGCCTTCAAGAATTTTTCTATTTTACAGGGCATTGTTTTTGATGAACATTACGATATAGTTCCAATTTTGCACGTACCGGACATTCTTAAGAAATTCAAATCGCTGCGTGGCTACGACATAAAGAAATACGAAGCGGCAACAAAGAAGCGGGTTCAGCACATTCTTATCGTAGACGATTCCGAGACTACGCGCCAGATTGAAAAGTCAATTCTTGAAAACGTAGACTTTGTTGTAGACGAAGCCGTTGACGGTATTGACGCACTGGAAAAAGCAAAGAGCAAACAGTACGACCTTATAATGACAGACAAGGACATGCCCCGTATGACAGGTCTTGTGCTTTTGGACAACCTTCGCCGCATGGAACAATACAAAGACACACCTGTCGTAATTGTTTCTGCCGACCAAAGCGAAAAGTCAATTGCAGAATTCAAGTCTTTGGGTGCAAATGAAGTTATCACCAAGGGAAGTTTTGAGCGCGGCAGACTTATAAGTGCAATTAAAGCCCTGCTGAAAGACTGAAAAGGAGAATAAAAGATGAGCAAAAAAATCATTATACTAGAAACTTCAGTCACTCTGCAAAAGTTATTTACAACAACGCTCGACAGCGAAGATTATACAATTCAGTTTGCTTCGGACGGAAAGGAAGCCATATACAAGCTTTTTGACGCACAGCCGGATTTATTTCTTGTAAACACAGAGATACAGAATCCAAACGGCTTTGAAGTCGTAAGGCTTGTCCGCTCAATAAAATGCTTTAAGAACCTTGCGATTGGAATGTATTCAAGCTTCCCCACCCCACTGGATGAATCTCTTGCGATGGCAAGCGGTGCAAACTCATTCATCCGGTTAGACCACAAGACGCTGGAACTCAACATCCACGAACTTGGACAAATTTCAAGCGAAAGAATCGACAAGCTAGAAGTCTCCCAGGCAAAGAAAAACATCGACGACAATTTTTTGTTACGCCAGACCGCCGCACTTTTGTCGCAAAGCTCATACAAAAACGAATTGTTCGCAAACCTTTCGCGCCTCGCAATAGAAATAGAAAACATAGAAGAAATGGTAAGACAACTGCTTTCCCTTATTGCAGAAGCATGCGAATCACCAATAGCCGGAATCTACCTAATTGAAAATGACGGACCGCACGGATACTACATCTGCGCAGACAACATTCACGAAAAAGAAATCCAAGACTTTATAAGCGTGTTTGCAGTAGACTTTGAAAAAATCCAGCCTGATTACAACGCATCCAAGATAGTTCCAAAATGCCTTGAGCGCAAAGAAAATTTGAACCAGTTCTTTTCTGGCAAAGTTCAACTTTCAAGCTACGAAAGCGAATCCATTAAGACAAGCGACGAAAGCGACTACTTTGGAAGTGCACATATCGTTTCGGAAGGAAATATTTCTTCAGAAAAGCGGGACTTGTTCTCTTTCTGCGTAAACTCTTCGGGGGACCTTTTTAGCAAAGCACTCATCGTAAAAAAGAAAATGTTCTTTGAAAAGCGAATCCGCAGAGCCTTCAGCCGCTTTGTACCAGAACAAATTATAGACAGCCTTGTTTCGCAGACAGACGCTTCGGACGAAAAAATAGGTGTTGGAGAGACAAGGGCAGTTGCAATTCTTTTTAGCGACATACGCTCTTTTACAAACATAAGCGAAAAGAATAAGCCTGATGTTTTGGTTGCCTTTTTGAACCGCTACTTTACCGTTATGGTTGACATTATCAAAAAGCACGGTGGAACAATAGACAAGTTTATCGGTGACGCAATCATGGCAGAATTTGGAACGCCTGTAAGCTATGAAGACAACTGCAAGAGGGCTGTTTCTGCCGCTTACGAAATGAGGGATGCGCTTTCTACAGTTGAACTTGGAGACCTTGTAATGCCCGAAGGAATGACCTTTAACATAGGAATAGGAATTCATTATGGTGACGTAATCGTAGGATCCATTGGTTCAAAAGACAAAGTAGACTATTCCGTTATTGGGGACAACGTAAACCTTGCAAGCCGTCTCGAAGGACTTACAAAAACTTACGGAGTCCAGATTGTCGTAAGCGATAGCGTTAGAAAAGACGCCGGTGAAGATTCATTCTTTTTCCGCCACCTTGATGACGTCCGCGTAAAAGGCAAAAAAAAGGCAGTACCAATTTATGCCGTAGACAGAAGCGCAGAGGAATTCTCTCCTGAATACAAGGACGCATACACAAAGGGTATGGACTTGTACAAAAAAGGAATCTGGAACCTTTCATGCGACTACTTTAAGAAAGCACTAAAAGCTTCAAACAACGACAAGGCCGCAGCTCTTATGCTGGAGCGTTGCGAAGAATTTATAAAGAATCCGCCAGAAAACTGGGACGGCGCGATTGCATACAATACAAAATAAGGAGTTCAGTATGAATATTTTTAATTTTTTTACACCGTTAGTTTTTGCAATAACTTATGCAGGAATTTTTACGCTCCGTATTTTCCACTACGGATTTGTTTACGAACGCCCATCCGCAATAATTCTTGAATGCGTTCCAACAGTGCTAATTTCATGTTTCCTTATTATTGTTGTCCTTATTGTTGAACGCCCCATCTTAAAGCGCTTTGATGAAATTATCAAAAAAGGCAAAAAAGACAAGGCTTCCATCACAAAAGACGACATTGCAACCTGTATGTCATGCTACAAAAAATTTGACATAGCGATTGCAGCAGGAGAAGCAGTAGGTTTTCTTTTAGGCTGTGGCTCAACCGCAATCCTAGAATCAATCAAAGGCATAGCTCCGTTCAAGCCGGCTATTTTTATAATCATAGAACTGCAAAGTATGGGTATGGGATTTTTGTGCTATACAATCATCGTTTTCCTTACCAAGAAAATTCTTATGACGCAAAAGATGAGGGAAATAGGAATTGAAGTAAGCGAAAATCTTTCTCATAATCTTTCCATAGCAATAGCAACCTGTGTCTTCATTTCCGTAATGAACATGATTACTGTCCCCATCAACCTTATTCAGCATCCAGACAAAAGCAGCTTTACAAAATTCCTTATTTATTGTGCAATAGGTGCCGCCGTCAACATCCTTGTATGCTATGTAACTTATTCCGTTTTGGTAAAAAAGATTCAGCGCACAGAAAAAGACATAAGCGCAAACCTCTTTAGCGAAACACAAAACCTTGCAGAAGCTACAAAGGAATCAGCGGAAACAAGCCACAACCAGTCTGCCGCAGTAAAAGAAATTGTTGCAACAATGCAGGACTCCACCGAACTTGCCGGAAACATAAGCGAAAAGGTTCGTCAAGTTACAGGCCTTGCAGAAAAATCCAGGGATGCGGTTATGTCCGGACGAGAGGCTTTACAGAACAACGTAAACGAACTTTTGCGCATTAAAGAAAACAACCGCTTGACCATAGAAGGTATAAAAGACCTGAATAAAAAAATCAGCAACATTTGGGATATTGTATCTATCATCAATGTTATTGCAGACCAAACAAAAATCATCGCCTTCAATGCAGAACTTGAAGCATCCAGCTCTGGCGAAGCGGGAAAGAATTTCCACATCGTTGCTACAGAAATCCGCCGCCTTTCCGACAATACAATTGACAGTATTAAAGAAATCAAGGACCGCATCAACGAAATTCAAAAAGCTTCCGACACATTGATTCTTGACAGCGAAAGGGGAACCAACCAAATTGATTCAGGTTACCAGAGCGCAAAAAGTCTTGAAAACGACTTTGAAAGCATCATGCAATCTTCCGAAAACACAGCAAGCAGTTCCCACGAAATATTGAACCACGTAAGCCAGCTTTCTGTTTCTAGCGAGCAGATTCTGATTACGCTTAAACAGATTGCAGACGGTGTTGAAACATTCTCTGCTTTCACGTCAAATATTTCGGCCGCTTCAGAAAATGTGCGCCAGATTGCAAGCCGTCTGTAAAACATGATTGTTATGAATTATGAATGATTCAAGCAATCCGTCCGCAGTAAGGTCTAAAAAAGAAATTACTCAGGCACTGCTAACACTTATGCGGCAGTATCCCTACAGCCAGATTTCCGTAAAGCAGATAATCATGGAAGCAAAGCTTGCGCGAAAAACTTTCTACCGCAATTTTGAAAGCAAAGATGATGTCCTGCTCTCTCTGCTAAGAGGAATCCTTAGGGAATACTATGCCGCCGTTTACAATAACATGTCCGATCTTCTAACCGTAATTTTTACTTTTGTAAACAAAAACAAAAAGCTTCTTTTGCTGCTAGACAAAAACGACATGCTTTACATTCCCCTTCAGTGCATAAATGAATACCTTCCGGAGCTGCACAAAAAATTCTTTCTGGAAACAAATCCCCACTACTACCTCTTTGAAAACCTTGATGCAGACTACATAATGTCATTCAACATAGGAGCCGTCTGGAATATGATTTCATTATGGATTCGACGTGGAATGAAAGACTCTCCCGAAAGCGTAAAAGCAAACATAAAAGAATACATTTCACGAATCAGGAAAAAGCCCCTGTAATTTTGGTTTACGCCTCGTTATAACTTTCCCGGAACTTAGCGTTTACAATCGGAAAAAGACTGTATATAAGCTTCATGTTCAAAATCATCATAAGAACTCCCGCTGCAATAACAGAAATTGTCACAAGATCAAAAGTCATGAACTTAGCGCATTTTACCAGAATCAAGATACTGATGGGCAAAGATATAAGGCTTGTAATCACACAGGGAATATATTTTCTTATATAAATTGAATGTCCAATGTGAATAAAAAAATGCGCCACCAGAGAAATAAAAATTCCGAACCACAAGGCATAAAGAATTTTACCAGGAAAATAATAAGCAAGAAGACTCACTCCAAAAAATGGAATGAATTCCTCGTAAACGCCAAGTGCAAAACCTTCATTTGTAAAATCTTTGTAATTTTTCATCACCTTGGGAAAGCGTTCATAAAGCCATGGATTCTTTCGGAAAAACCAGCCAAAACCAACAAGCTCTTCCATATCGTGGAAAATAAAAATAATAGGCAAAAGCAAAATAAAATCTTTCATAAAATCCTCCTGTAAAAATTGCAACCAATAAATGTTACACATGTATCACTTATTTTATCTACAGCAAAGAAGACAGAAAGTCAATAAAAACAGAAAAAGAGACACAATTTAGCAAAAGTGTGTCTTTTATATGAATGTATTTACCAGAAAAAATGCTCATTTTGCAAGAAGCCCATTCCCACGCAAAGTTCATTTAAATATAATAAAAGAGAGAGTGACTGCTATTTTAGGAAAGGCAAATGCAAATAATAAAATGTTCAGAAAAAGATATTCCTCTTTTGGCGAGCATGAATAAGCAGCTTATAGAAGATGAAAAAAGTTCAAACGCAATGAATCTTATTCAACTGGAAAAAAGAATGCAAACATTTCTTTCTTCAGAATACAAGGCGTATTTCTTTACAGAAGAAAATCTTGAAGAAGATAAAATTGTCGGCTATGCACTTGTAAGACACACTTCATCTCCGCTATATTTAAGACAGTTCTACATAAAAAGGGAACACCGCAGGAAACATTTTGGCAGCCAAGCCTTTAACCTTCTGCTGGATTATTTAAAAGCGGATGCAATAGACATTGACGTTCTGCCAAGGAACGAGAGAGGAATGAATTTTTGGAAAAGCATGGGCTTTGCAGAAACATGCATTTCCATGAGATACGGGAGAAAAACAAAATGAAAGCTTTTATAGTTTACTGTCATCCTTCGGAAGATTCTTTTACAAGACATGTAAGGGATTCTTTCATAAAAGGAATAAAAGATTCAGGAAATGAATACATTATCTCTGATTTATACAAAATGAATTTTAATGCAGATATGAGCGAAAAGGAATATCTGCGTGATGCAAATTACAAAAACACTCCGGACATAGCACAAGACATATTGGCTGAGCATGAAAAAATAAATTCATCCGATGCAATAGTTTTTATTTATCCGGTATTTTGGACAGAAGCTCCTGCAAAACTAGTTGGCTGGTTTGACAGGGTGTGGACTTACGGTTTTGCTTACGGTGCAAACAGGACAATGAAAGTTCTGGACAAGGCGCTATTCCTTGTAACCGCAGGAAACACAATGGACCGCCTTGAAAAATTTGGTCTTTTGGACAGCATGAAAAAAGTCATGATTAACGACAGGATTTTTGACCGCGCAAAGGAATCAGACTTTGTACTATTCCCCGGCATGACAAGAGAACTTGATTCGCGGAAGCTGGATTGGGACAAGAACCTAAAAACCGCTTACGAAAAAGGCAAGAACCTTTTTAACTAAAAAAGAGGCAGACATGAACCACAAAGAAAGAATGTTGGCAAACACTTCCAGATTGTTCAACAACATACCTGCCAACGTGATTGCCACAGAAAACCCATGCCGCGTCTTAAGAGAAATTACGGAAGCAGACAGGGACTATCACTACAAAGAATAAAAGTATAAGGAGACAAAATGGCAAACCCTTGGGAAGAAATAAAACTTGACGACTACGAAAAACACATGAGCTTGGATTCCGTAAAACAATTGCAGGCCATGAATTCCATAATGAAAGATCAGTTTGAATCATACCC
>JAGACC010000376.1 GCA_017614295.1 Treponema sp. | reverse complement strand
CCGCTTGACTACGGTGGAAGAAGACACGGTTCGGATATGGGACCTTCTGCGGTTCGCCTTGCAGGGATAAGGGAAAAAATAGAAAGCTTGGGACACAATGTTATAAGCGACCAGGACCCCATAAAGGTTACTGCCCAGGAATTTGCGGACATTGGAACTAACCCCAAGGCAAAATATCTTGAGCCTATTGTAAGCGCATGTACTCTTTTAGCAAATGAGGTAGAAGGCGTTCTTGGCGCAGGTGAATTTCCTCTTGTTTTTGGAGGAGACCATTCAATTGTTTTGGGAACACTTGCGGGGCTTAGCTCTTTCTATAAGAAAAAGAATCTTAGGCTTGGCGATGTGTATGTAGATGCACACGGAGACTTTAACACGGCAGAGACAAGTCCTACCGGCAACATTCACGGCGAATGTCTTGCGGCCAGTGCGGGCTACGGGCTGCCGGAACTTGTAAACCTTTACCATGAAGGGCGTAAGGTTGACCCTGCAAACATTTGTTTTGTTGGTCTTCGCGATTTGGATAAGGGCGAAAAACTTCTAATGAAAGAAGCTGGTGTTACGACCTTTACCATTAGCGACATAGACCGTCTAGGCTTTGACCAGGTGCTTACCAAAGTAAAACTCTTTTTTAAGACCCACTGCGATGTGGTTCACATTAGCTTTGACATGGACTCCCTTGACCCTTCAATTGCTCCCGGTACCGGTGTGCCAGTTCCCGGAGGCCTAAATTACCGCGAGGGACTTCTTTTGATGGAAGAAATGTGCTTGCTCAACATGGTAAAATCCATGGAAATCGTAGAGGTAAACCCAATCCTCGATGTTCGTAATCAGACAGCAATCATGGCAGTTAACCTGGCGGCGCGTCTTCTTGGGGAAACTTTGTATTAGGGGCTTGTATTCACAAAAAGGGGCTTATTGTATATAATGTTTTAACCCTATGAAATACACAGTTTTAGATTATCTTGAAGAGACAGCTGAAAAATATGCGGGAAAGACTGCTTTTGCAGACGTGCAGGACTCCGTAAACTGGAAGGATTTTGTTGAAGATTCAAAGGCAATATCTTCTTTTTTGGAAAAACATTTTGACCCGCGTACAGCAGTTCCCGTTGTAACAGAAAAGTCAGTGCTTACCGTAAAACTGTTTTTTGCGGCCTTGTATGCAGGATGCTTTTATTCATTTGTGGATGCAAGCTTCCCGGACGAACGCCTTCTTTCCATGATTTCAACCCTGAATGCAAAGACACTTGTTGTTGACCGCAAATTTCAAAAAAAGATAGAAGGTCTTGGAAGCAAGTGTAAGATTATTTATACGGATGAACTTTTAAAAGAAGTAGAAGAGTCTGCTACTCCCTACAACCCGGCAAGGCGAAAGCAGATAGTGGATGTGGATCCTGTTTACGCAAACTTTACGTCTGGTACAACCGGTATGCCAAAAGCAGTTCTTGTAAACCACCGCAACGTTGTGGATTTTATTTCCTGCTTTGCAGAAGTTTTTAACATTCAGAGTTCAGAAAATCTTGCAAACCAGGCTCCTTTTGATTTTGATGTTTCGGTTAAAGATATTTTTACCGCTGTCTTTACAGGTGCTGCAGTTCATCTTGTTCCAAAGGCATTTTTCTCTTTTCCAACAAAGCTTCTTGACTACATTGAAGAGCGCGAGATTACCACAATCATTTGGGCTGTTTCTGCAATGTGCATAATTTCTACATTGGGTGGCTTTAAGTACAAAAAACCGCTTACCCTAAAAAAAATTATGTTCTCCGGAGAAGTCATGCCGGTAAAGCAGCTTCGCATCTGGAAAGAAAATGTGCCCGATGCAAAATACATAAACCTTTACGGACCAACGGAAATCACATGCAACTGTACCTATGCAGAAGTACCGGATTCTATTGGAGAAGATTATGTGCTTCCGATTGGTATTCCTTTCCCAAATGAGCGGGTCTTCCTGCTGGACGAAAACGATGCAATCATCACCGAAGCGGAAAAAACTGGTGAACTATGCGTAAGCGGTTCCTGCGTTGCTTCGGGCTATTACAACAACAGCGAGCGTACGGCACAGGCCTTTGTTCAGCATCCTGTTAATTCTTCCTACTTTGAGCGCATTTACCGTACCGGTGACTTGGCAAGCTACGGCAAGGACGGTCTGCTTTATTATGTTTCCCGCAAAGACACCCAGATTAAGCACATGGGCCACAGAATAGAGCTTTCCGAAATTGAGGGAGCTGTAGAAAAGATTTGTTCAATAACAAGAGCCTGTTGTATTTTTGCACAGAACAAGATAAGCGCTTTTTATACAGGACAGGAAACGGATAAAAAAGAAATCGTTACGGCTTTAAAAACTTCGCTTCCGGTTTATATGATTCCAAGTAATTTTATTTTTATAGAAGAATTCCCACTTACAAAAAACGGCAAGGTGGACAAGAGGGCATTGGAGGCAAAACTAAATGGTTAAAGAAGAAATCTTAAAATCATACGCAAAAAAATACGGCACACCATTTTATCTTTTTGATTATGATGCTTTGTCTTCACGTGTTCAGCAAATAAAAAACTTGCTGCCAAAAAATTCACGACTTTGCTATGCGATGAAGGCAAACCCATTTTTGCTTGAGGCCTTAAAAGAAGATACGGATCTTTTGTTTGAGGTTTGTTCTCCTGGTGAACTTTCCATTTGCGAAGCGGTCAAAGTAAATCCAGATCAGATTGTGTTTTCCGGTGTTGTAAAGACCAAGCAGGATATTGAAAGGGCATACAATCTTGGCGTTGGAACAATCACTCTGGAATCTTTTTTGCATGCAACATTTCTTGAACAGGTTGTAAAGTCTTCTGCCAAGCCCCATCCGCAGGGAATAATCGTGCGCTTAACAAACGGAAGCCAGTTTGGCATGAACGAGGATTGCGTAAGAAAATCTATTGCCTTGCTAAAGGATTTACCAGGAATAAAAATCCAGGGAATACATTTCTTTACCGGCACTCAAAAAAAGATGAAGAAGGTTGCAGAAGAAGTTTCTTTTATCCAGGAATTCTGCACAAGCATTCAAAATGAATTCAGCATCAAATTTGAGCGCATTGAATATGGTCCAGGCCTTGCATTCGATTATTTTGCGGAAGACGACTATTCAAAAAACTTTTGCGACCTTGAAGAATTCTCTGCCATGATAAAGGACAGCCCCTTTTTCTGGGTCGTAGAAAGCGGACGCTATGTTGCTTCATCCTGCGGAACTTATGTAAGCTCTGTAATGGACATAAAGCAGAATGCGGAAGTACCGGCTCTCTTTATTGACGGCGGCATAAACCACGTAAACTATTACGGCCAGATAATGGGAATGAAAAAGCCTCCCATTCATCTTATAAAGGCAGACAGCATGCCTTTGGCCGACATACAAAAATGCACACAAGACGTTTCCACAAACAACGGCTACACAATTTACGGCTCTCTCTGCACAACCGCTGACATTATTACAAAAGAATATCCGTTCAAAGCAAAACCGGACATTGGCGACATACTCGCATTTGCAAATATAGGCGCATATTCAGTCACAGAAGGAATCTATCTTTTCCTAAGCCACCCCCTGCCAAAAATCTTAAGCTTCAAAAACGGCAACGAAACTCTGCTCCGCAATTCTTTGGAAAGCTGGCAGTTGAACACTAGGGATGAGGGAAGTTGCAGACATGGTTGATAAAAAAGATTACTCTGAGTTATTTTTTAAAGTAAAGAATTATATCCGTTTTTTATTTATAAAATTCTGGTATGTTGTTTCTTTAAAATCAACAGACAGTAATCTGAAAAAGACAAACAAAAACTG
>JAGACC010000375.1 GCA_017614295.1 Treponema sp. | reverse complement strand
CTTTGCCCTGTACCCCAGATGGCATGCGGATGCTGCTTTGAGAAGGTTGAATATGTCTTTTTTTTGCTCTCCAGTCATAAAAGCCCCTTTTGTTTTAGTAAAAAAGCGTCCTTGATGCCTTGCTTGCCAAAAAGCCTAGCCCCGATTGGAAGGGCGGCGAAGCCGTTGCCTTTTGGCAATGGAGGCGAATGCCGGAACCCTGCAAAGCGGGGATCTTGCCAAGGTCTACCCGGATGCGTAGCGCAGGGTACAGTAGAAGCAGGCATGTGCTCCGTATTAAATATACCAAATACTTGCCCATTCATCAAGAATAGGGTATAATGCCCAAGTTATGAAAGTAGTTATGTTTACGGACGCATATTATCCTCGCATCAATGGCGTAGCCGTTTCCGTAAAGTCTTTTGCAGATTCTCTTGCAATTTTGGGGCACAAGGTTTTAATAGTAGCCTCTGACTATACAAATAACCATATAGACGAGAACGAGAGGGAGACTTTTTTTAAGCATTTCCGCTACGAAGACGATCCGAACGGTAACAAGAACCTTTCAATATTGCGTTTGCCGGCAGACAAAATTATTTTTTCCAAGGAAGACCGCACAGTCCGTCTTAACCAGTGGTATATCATAAAGGCAGAAGTGGATAAATTTGGACCGGATGTTGTTCACGTGAATTCCGAATTTGCCATGGGCTGGTTTGGCGTTACCTATGCCCGGCACAGGCACGTGGCGCTTGTTTTTACCTTCCACACGCTTTGGGAAGACTATCTTGCAAACTACGTGCATTTTGTTCCTTCATCATGGTCTCAGAAGCTTGGCAAGGAGCTTGTTAAGTTCTACCTTAAGAGGGCAGACGAGATTATTGTTCCGACTGCAAGGATTGGCGGGGTAATTAGCGAGTACGGTATTTCTAGGCCATACGACATTCTGCCTACGGGTATTCCTTCCGGGGTTGTTTCTTTTAACAAGAAGAAGTCCGTGGAATTTTATAAGAAGCTTTATGCTGAATATCCCCAGCTGGAAGGTAAGCGGGTTCTGCTTTACGTGGGGCGCGTGGTTAAGGAAAAGAACCTTTCCTTCCTTTTTGATGTTATTGACAGGGTTTTGCCTTCCGTTCCGGATGCGGTTCTGCTTTTTGTTGGCGGAGGTCCGGAGCTTGAATCTTTGGAGCAGGCTGCTTGTGAGAGGGGGCTTTCCGGTAAGGCTATATTTGCAGGCTACAGGGAGAGGAGTGATCTTGTCTATTTTTACAAGATGGCAAGTGTTTTTACCTTTCCGAGCGTTACGGAGACACAGGGGCTTGTTACCGTAGAGGCTATGCTTACGGGTCTTCCGGTTGTTGCTATAGGTGAGATGGGAACCTTGGACGTTATGCAGGGGGATAACGGCGGCTTTATGGTAAAGAATGATGCCGATGAATTTGCCCGCCGTACTGTGGAGCTTCTTACGGATTCCAAGCTGCATGCAAAAAAATCCAAGGAGGCTTTTGAGTGGTCGCAGAAATGGTCCATGAAGTTCCTTGCGCCTAGACTTGTTGCCCTGTATAAGAAGGGAATTAAAAATCATAAAAGAGGAAATAAATAAAATGAAGTGTAGACTGAAGCTTTTTTCTTTGAGCCTTATTGCATCCGCATTTTTTTCTTTGACCCTTCACGCAAGGGGCAAGCAGGTTCTTGTAAAGTCCGGCAGCTGGGTTTATGACGCCATGACGGAGATTGCTCTTGAGGAGGGACGTGTAGACTTTAGCGACCAGGCACCTCTTTCCATAGCGGAGATAGAGCTTTATCTTTCCGAGGCAGACTATGATTCGCTTAGCGAGGCAGGAAAGAAGAATTACGACAGGATTGTTGACTATATTGCATACGAGCCGATTGCTTTTAAGGCGGATATTTTTTCCATAAGTGTTGAACCGGAGATGAATGTTGAAGGCTTCTACAAGACCAATGACGACATTGACTGGGTCTATGACCGCTACTGCAGGCAACCGCTTTTAACGACTCCTCTTAATGTTCAGGGTGGTGACTATTTTACCCTTTCCATGGACGTTACCCTGCGCGAGTACGACGGGGCGGCTCTTTTGGACAACAACTATTCCAACTTTATCTATGCGGACAGTAAGCTTACCCCGGACATAAACTTTCCCCATACGGCATACGGAAGCGTGGGCTACAAGTTCAACGACAATGCTGGTGTGAACCTTCAGGTTGGCATGGGCCCCCAGAGCGTGGGAAGAAGCCTTAGCGGAAGCGTAATCTGGAGCGACTACTTTACCAATGCAAGCTATGCAAACATTGACGTATTCTCCAAGAACCTCCGCTACAACATGAACATTACCGAATTCAACGTGGACAAGTACATGTATACCCACCGTCTGGAGTTTAGGCTATTTAAGAAGCTGCAGCTTTCCATTATGGAGTCCATGCTTGTAAATTCTTCCCTTGAACTTCGCTTTATGAACCCCTTTACAATGTTCCACGGAATGGCTCCCTGGCGCGATTACGGGGATGAAGACGG
>JAGACC010000374.1 GCA_017614295.1 Treponema sp. | reverse complement strand
CACTCTTGTCCTTGTGCAAAAGAAATAGCACTTGCGACCTTACCATGAACGCCGCTGCGTCAACCGGAACACTACTGCGTCACCATTAACGCAACTACGTCAACCGGAACGTTGCTACATCACCATGAACTCAACTACGTCACCCTGAACTTGTTTCAGGGTCTATGTGTGTTAGCAAAGATGTGCTACATGTCTTCCGGTTTAAGGCCGTATTTTTCTTCCCTCTGGTGCTGGTCGCTTCCAAGCGGTTCTATGTGGATTAGTATGTCGTAGGCTTCGGGGATAACTTCCCTGATTGCCTCTTCCACCTGTTCAGCCTTTTCGTGAGCGTCGTAGACAGACATATTTGGGTCAACTTCTATGTCCAAGTCTATGTCAAAGAGGGATGCCATCTTTCTGATTCTAGCCTTGTGGGGATTGTGCACGTCTGGAACGGAAGAAACAGCGGTGAATAATTTTTCGTAGAGCGAATTGTCCGCGTTGCCGTCCATAAGTTCAAAGTTGATTTCCAAAAAGAGCTTACAGGCATTCTTTATAACCCAAAGTCCAACAAGCAGCGCTATGATTGGGTCAAGTATTGGCAGCTTGAATTTTTGTGAAAGGAAAAGACCTAAAAGGATTGCGGCAGACATTACTATATCGTTCTTCATGTTAAGCGCATTTGCCTTTACCATTTCCGATTCTGCAAGCTTACCGTAGTGGAACTGAGTTAGCGCAAGAAGTGATTTTCCTACTATAGAAATTATTGCCGCAAGAAGAGCTTCCCTTCCTATTTGCTGCGTGGTCTCCGGATGAAAGAGCCTTGTCCCCGACTGAACTGCAAGCTGTGCCCCCGCAAAAAAAATTACGAATGAAAGTACAAGCGTTGTGGTGCTTTCTGCCCGGCTGTGCCCCCAAGGGTGTTCCTTGTCTCCGGGACGGCTTATTATTGCGCTTATTACAAGAGTTACGATTGCAATAAGTACATCTGTAGAAGAGTCTATTCCGTCTCCCATTACGGCAAGAGATTTTGAAATGTATGCAAGCAGGATTTTTACGACTGCAAGGGCAGCATTACCCAGAAGCGCAATTGTTCCCGCAACCCGTATGTAGTATGCCTTTTTGTTCTGCATAAAAATCATTTTAATTTAGATTTGCACTTTGTTCAATGAGGGATAGAAGTTTGCAAAGGGGTGAATGAGCTTTGTTATACGCCGGATTTAAAAGGCGTGAATTCCCGATTTTAGAAAAGCGGTAGGTGTTGAATATGGGAATTCACGTCCGTAAGAATAAAAAAATTATTTTGCTACAATGTTAACAAGCTTGTCCGGAACGATTACAACTTTTACGATGCTCTTTCCTTCCAAGAATTTTTTTGCGCCTTCAGTTTCCATTGCCCTTTTCTGAAGGGTATCCTTGTCTGTGCCGGGTGCAGTCTGGAACTTGTCGCGGAGCTTTCCGTTAATCATTACTACGATTGTCTTTTCGTCTTCGGCAGCGAATTTTTCGTCGAAGGTTGGCCAGCTTTCGTAGGCGATTGTCTTGTCGTGTCCAAGTTTTTCCCAGAGCTCTTCGCCAAGGTGGGGTGCGTATACGCTAAGCATCTTTACGAAGCCTTCCCAGATTGCGCGCGGGAGTTTTTCTGCCTTTGAGCATTCGTTGATGAATATCATCATCTGGCTGATTGCAGTGTTAAAGTTGAGAGTCTTTGTGTCGTCCGAAACTTTCTTTACAGTCTTTGCGTAGGTCTTTCTAAGGGAAACAAGTGCCTCGTCTTCCAGCTTTCCGGTAATGTCTATGTCTTCAACAGCCTTTTCGGAGATTGACCAAATCCTTTCAAGGAAGCGGTTAACGCCAATAAGACCCTGTGTGTTCCATGGCTTGGAAACGGTAAGCGGCCCCATGAACATTTCGTACATGCGCACACTGTCTGCTCCGTACTGCTGAATCATCTCGTCCGGGTTAACAACGTTCTTGAGTGACTTACTCATCTTTGCAACAATGCGCTCAAGTTTTTCACCTGTTTCCTTGTCCTTAAATTCATCTGGTGCAGTTTCTTCTGCACGGTCTACAGGAATGAGGGACTTTGCTGCGTTCTGGAATGCAAAGCTTGTAATCATACCCTGGTTGATAAGGCGGTGGAATGGTTCCTTTGTGCTTACGGCTCCAATGTCGTAGAGTACCTTGTGCCAGAAGCGGCTGTAAAGCAAGTGGAGTACTGCGTGTTCTGCTCCTCCAACATAGAGGTTAACAGGCATCCAGTAGTTTTCTTTTTCCTTTGAGCAGAATTCATTTTTGTTCTGCGGGTCAAGGTAGCGGAGGTAGTACCAGCAGCTTCCAGCCCACTGAGGCATTGTGTTTGTCTCTCTCTTTGCAGCCTTACCGCATTTTGGACACTTGCAGTTTACCCAAGAGTCAATTCCTGCAAGAGGGCTTTCTCCGGTACCTGTTGGCTGGTAGGTCTTTACGTCCGGCAGCTCAAGAGGCAGCTCTTCTTCCGGTACGGGAACGGTTCCGCAGTCGGGGCAGTGTACAAGCGGGATTGGTTCTCCCCAGTACCTCTGGCGGCTAAATACCCAGTCGCGGAGCTTGTAGTTTACAGCTTTTTTACCAATGCCCTTCTGGGTAAGCCATTCAATCATCTTGTTGATAGCATCCTGCTTGTTAAGACCGTCAAGGAATTCAGAGTTAACGTGAACTCCGTCTTCCGTCCAAGCCTGGCTCTGAACATCCACTTCTGACTTAAGTACTTCTATAATTGGCAGGTTGAATTTCTTTGCGAATTCCCAGTCGCGTGTGTCGTGGGCAGGTACAGCCATGATTGCACCTGTTCCGTAAGAGATAAGAACGTAGTCTGCAATCCAGATTGGAATCTTCTTTCCGTTTACCGGGTTAACGGCATAGCTACCGCTAAAGACACCAGTCTTTTCTTTTGCAAGGTCCGTGCGTTCAAGGTCGCTCTTCTTTGCTGCGCTTTCCACATAGGCTTCCACCGCAGACTTCTGTTCGGCAGTTGTAAGCTTGGAAACAAGAGGATGCTCCGGAGAGACAACCATGTATGTTGCACCAAAGAGAGTGTCGCACCTTGTTGTGTAAACACGGAGCTTTTCCCCGGCAGCAGCGCTACCTTCTGCAATGGTAAAGTCAACTTCTGCACCTTCACTGCGTCCAATCCAGTTCTTCTGCATAAGCTTT
>JAGACC010000045.1 GCA_017614295.1 Treponema sp. | reverse complement strand
TCCACCGGAAAAATTCTTTAGCAAAGCTAGGGGAACAGCTGTAGACTTTCCGGCTCCAGTCTGGGCGGTTAGAACCATAAAATGCGACTGGGATTCTTTAAGCACAGCACAAAGCTCATCAAGATGGGAATATATCGGAAGCGATTTTATTTCTTCTGGATAAAAATTCATTCAACACCACCAGTGCAAATTTTAAGAAGCCTTTCGTCTATGGATTTTACAACGTTTTTTCTGCTGAATTTTATCTTCTCGGAAACAAGCAGGTCAAAATAGTAAAAAACTCCCGCAACAAAAGCACCGGCTCTTCCCGGCAGCTTTAGATTCTTATCCACCGCACATTGGGATATAAAAACCATGCCAACAAGAAATCCGCTTTTCTTAAGGCCCATCTGTAGGGAAGTTAAGGTTATCTTCCAGTTTCCAATCCTGAACAAAACCTTACCCATCGGAGTTAAAAGGCAAAAGAAGGTGACAGACAAAATTATAACAAAAGAAGGTAACAGTTTAACCCGTCCTTTCTTTAGGAATTCATCAAGCAAAAGAAAGAATAAAATGCAAGCCCAAAGCAGATATAAATTCTTTATCTGAATAAAAAAGACAAAGCTAAGCATGCAAAAGACAAATTTAACAAGAGCAAAAGCCTCTTTTTTTCCACAGGAAGATTTCTTGGCATCCGTCCCTGTGGAAAAGTTGTTGAAACTTCCTCCATCCGCAAGCGATTCCCCTTCTGCAAAAACAGTTTTTCCACAGCAGCCCTTGTACCACTCCGAACCCATAGCAAAAGCGTTGCAAAAAAGCCCCAAAAGAATACCTGTTACCAGCCCAAAAACCAAAAGGACAGGCGCAATGTATTTTGTATTTTCCCCAAACAAAAGGTAGCGGGCACAGGCAATTTGAGCAAGGTTGTTGGCAAAAGCTCCGGCCACGGAAATCCCGGTAAAGGAGACAAAGCCTTTTTTAAAAATCTTGTAAACCGCTATCATGGCAAGGCTTGCAGAAATAGACCCCGCAAGGCTAAAGACAAAAACATAGCTAAAAAAAGTTCCGCTTATAAATGCCTGCAAAAGAATTTTCAAAAGCGTCAGCAATAAAACTGTATAAATAGGAAAAACTTCAAGCCCAAGCAAAATTGGCAGGTTGGCAAGTCCAAGGCGCAAAAAGGGCAGGGGTTTTGGAATTGCGTATTCAACGGCAGAAAGGTATAGGCAAAGAGATGCAAAAAAGGTGAGTAATTTTAAGTCTTGATTTTTTTTTATCTTGGACGGCATGCCAACTTTTACTGTGCCCGGCACTACGTGGCCGGTCAAACCATGCAATTTTCCCCGCTTTCCGGGGTTCCGCGGGTCCCTCCCCGCTCCATTGCCTGCGGCAACGGGTTGCAGGCAACCCGCCCCTACAATCGGGCGTAGGTTGCTCTGCTGTAGCCTGCTAAGCTTATCTTACTTCCACAAGCTCAATGTCGAATGCTATGTAAGCACCGCCTTCAATTCCAGCCTGAGGAATACCGCGGTCGCCATAAGCAAGGTCGGAAGGAATTACGATTGTACGAACTTCGCCTTTCTTCATATCCTGAACCATAATGTCAAATCCAGGAATCATCTGTCCGCCGGCAGTTGTAAAGTCCAAGGCTTCGTGTCCGCCAGGAACAAATTTTGCTGAACCGTCAAACAAGGTTCCGTCTACAAGATATCCCTTATATTCTGTGGTTACAGATTTACCCCTTCCGCATTTTTCACCGGAACCAGCTTTTGTTGTCTTCCAATAGATTCCGTTGTCATCCTTGTTGAATCCAGGGAATGCCTTTTCAACAGCAGCAATTTTTGCAGCATTTGCCTTTTCCTTTGCAGCAAGGGCATTTTTCTTTGCCTGAACTTCAAGACGGTCAAAATCAGCCTGTGTAGCCGTAAATTTTTCTGCTTCAGCACCCTGACGGTAGATTCTTACGCTTGTCATAACGTCATTCTGCTTAATCTTGTTAACAACCTTAAGGCTTTCTGCATCTACAACCTTTCCAAAGATTGTGTGGTGACCGTTAAGCCATTCAGTAGGAACAATAGTAACAAAGAACTGGCTTCCGTTTGTTGCAGGACCGGAATTTGCCATTGCCAAGAGTCCCGGCTCTGTAAACTTAAGTGAATCAACAAATTCATCAGAGAACTTGTATCCAGGACCGCCTGTACCGTTTCCGCGTGGGTCTCCACCCTGAAACATAAAGTCCTGGCTGTCTCCGTTACCCCTGCTGATTACGCGGTGAAACTTCAAACCGTCATAAAAAGGCTTTCCGTTTGCAGCAGAAAGTGTGCCTTCCGCAAGACCAACAAAATTTGTTACCGTGAGCGGTGTCTGCTTGTAAAAAAGCTCAAGCACAATGTCACCTTTTGCAGTACTGATTACCGCAAAAACACCTTCTTTTCCTTCAATAGCCTTAACAGACTTTTCCATGGGTTTACATCCTCCAACAGACAAAAGCACGCAGCTAAAAAGCATTGCGCTTACAAATTTTTTTATTGAAAACATTCTTTTCATTTTCTACCTCTCAAACCAGCATTTTTTTCCAAAAGACTTATACCCTAAAACTGCTTGCAGAACCAATTGTAGATTGAATCAAGACGGGCTATAAAAGATTCATTCATTGTCTGCTCAAGCATTTTCATTCCTGGGAACTTAGCCATAACGGCCATGTAGACCATAACGTTGTCTCCGCAATCGGTAATAACCAGCTTTATGTGCAAGTTGTTCTTGGACACTGCATTTATTCCCATAACGGAAAGCCCCGTTTCATTTATAAAATGAAGGGCAACTTCCTGATCGTTCTGGGTATATTCCATGCGGTAATTGGTTTTTCCGAATGAAGCATCATCAAGCATGGCATACAAAATCTTTCCGTTTGCATTGCCTTGGGTATTGTCTGCCACGCGAGTGCGGTCTTTTGGTCCCTTGATGCAGTATGCCGCCTCGTACAAAGTTTTTACCTTCTTTGAGCGGTGTGAGTAATAGGTCATACCCTGCATCTTGCTTATGGAACGCACAACTTTGGATGCCGCGTCAATGGTTACAGATTCAGGATTTGCTGCGTCAAGCTTTGACTTTGGAATAAGGTACAGATGTTCCCTTAAAAACACTGGTTCCTCATCAGAAGTCCACATTTTGTAGGCTTCCTTTGCGGCAGGCGTATTGGGTACAAGTGACAGTTTTGCCCCTTTTTCCTTGTAATGCGAAACCTGGACAACGCCATCCTTTTGAAGCTTTGCATAAGTGCTTGCGCTAACCAAATCGGAAGCATTATAAGCAAAAAGTCCTGATGCGCAAAAAAGCGACAGAATAAAAGTAACGGTTGCACGGCAAAATTTCATGGCACAACTCCTTTGTTTATAAAATCAGCGTACGCCTTTGTAAATAACACGTACCTGCTTATATAAACCATCTCCCTCGCTTTTGGTTTCAATATCCGGGATATCATTTAAAGTTGTGTGGATTAAACGGCGCTCAAAGGGATTCATAGGCTCCAAGAGCATTGATGTCCTGTTAAGGCGAACCTTATCTGCTGTAACATAGGCAAGGCGAACAAGGCTTTCCTCACGGCGGATTCTGTAGTTTTCGCTGTCAAGAATTACGCGTACATCTTCTTTTCCAAGATGGCCTGCATAAACGTTTGCCAAGAGCTGCATTGCGTCAAGGTTCTTTCCCTTGCGTCCAATCAATATGGAAGAGCTGGCACTTGTAAGCTTTATACCAATCTTCTTTTCTTCGCGGAACATAACTTCAACAGTAACTTCGTAGCCCATATTCTGAATCATTACAGTTACAAAGTCTACAAGCTTCTGCTCAAATTCATCCTGAGGCATGGGGTTTGCCACAAGGTTGGGATTCTGTGCGCGGGCAGTTGCATTCGGTACCTTTCCGTCAAATTCAGGATGAACATATTCCTGGGAATCAACAGTGTGTACGCGGATTTTTACATATCCGTTCTTGAACAAAGTCTTTTTCTGGGACTCAAGAATCTCAACGTCAAACTGATCCTTTTCAAGTCCAAGTTCCTGGGCAGCCTTTTCTATAGCTTCCTTTTCGTTTTTTCCGTCGTATTCATAAATCATATCTCATACTCCTTAGCGGGTCTTTTTCTTTCCGCCCTTGAATTTCAATGTATTTTTATCCAGAACAGGCTTGTCAGAAACCAATTCCAAACGCTTTTTCTTCATGTAGCTGTTTATAAGAAGCTGCTGTAACATCTGCAAGACATTGCTTACAATCCAGTAAATCAAAAGTCCGCTCGGTACATTGTACAATATGAAGAAGAACAAGATTGGCATACCGTATATCATAAACTTCATCTGTGACTGGCTTTGAGCAGTTCCAGCTCCACCGTACTGGGTGATTTTTCCGCTAACAAGCTGGGACAAAGTATAGATAATTGGCAAAAGCCTAAGATTGTTCTGTGAGAACATAGAAATCAAAGGTATTTCCGTCTTCCAGGACCAAACGGATTCACCTACGGACAAGTCGTCTATCCAGCCCTTGATAAAGCTTGCGCCGCGGAATTCAAAGTAGTTGTTGAATACGTTGTAAAGCGCAAACAATATGAACATCTGCAAAACCATCGGAAGACATCCGCTTACGGGGTTGTATCCAGATTCCTTGTAAATCTTTGCGGTTTCTTCGTTAAGCTTCTGTGGATTGTCCTTGTATTTTGCCTGTATAGCCTGAATCTTTGGCTGGAGTTCCTGCATCTTAAGAGTACCCATTGCGCTCTTTTTGCTAAGCGGGAAAAGTAATATCTTAAGTATTACAGTAAGGGCAATAATGGCAAGTCCCCAGTTGTGTATAACAATATGAATTGTTTCCAGAGCCCATTTCAACAGCATCTCGATAAGGGAGAAGATACCTGTTGTCTGCAATGCCTGGTTGAATTTTGCGTTAAGGATTCCCCATTCGTTCTTGTCTGAAAGATTGTACTTTATAAGCTCTTTTTCGCTTCTTGGTCCAATGTAAACATAGTATTCATCTGTAGAAATTCCGTTCTTCAAAGGAAGGCGTGTAAGGAAAACCTGTGAGTTGCCGTAGCCGTTTTCTACTGCAGCAGATGTCTTTACCACGGAAGAAATATTTTCTACATTCTGAGGCTTTATAAGTATTGCAAAGTATTTTCCGCCAACACCAGCCCATTCAAAAGGTCTGTCGTAAGTCTTTCCCTGAAGGTCTTTGCTATAGCGCTTGTTGTTGTAGAATTCAAGGAATTGCCTTACTTCGTAGCGGTTTTTCTTGCGGTCAAAATGGGGTCCTATCTGCGGAGAACTGCGGATTGTGTATGCAGCTCCGTTAACATCAAGTTCCCTTGCTCCGTCCAGAGACTTTACCGTAACATCAAATTTGAAGACATAATCATTTTCCTTGAATGAATAGTGCTTTCCAATAAGATATTTGTGGGAAACTCCAGCAGAGTCCTTTATGTCATAGGTTCTGTAAAAGCCTATGTCGTTTGGTCCTTCCTTCTTTACATTGAACATTTCGTTCAGCATAATTCCGGATGAATCTCCAAATGAAAGTGCAAAAGACCTGTTGAATTCAGAAATGTTGTCCGCCATCTGAACACCCATTCCTGTATCTTTGTCCAAGTGCTCAAGCAACTGGTAGCTTATAATGTCTCCACCTTTTTGGGAGAACAAAACCTTTACTTTGCTTGTTGTAATGGTAAGCTCTGTTTCTGATGCAGGAGTGATTGCCTCTTCCTGATTCTCTGAAGAAAAGGTGGTAACCTGTTTGTTGGCTTCTTCCACCTTCTTTTTCTGTTCTGCTTCTTTTTGAGCCAGTTCAATCTGCTGCTGCTCTCTTGCGGCATCCTGGCGAGGCTTTATAAACTTTATGTTTACAAAAAAAGCACCAACCATGACTAAAAGAGAGAGAATTAAGGCCCAGACGGTATTTTTGTCCATGAATCTTTTCCTTGTTGTAAGATGCCGCACTAAGGAACAGGATCATATCCACCTTTGCAATAGGGATTGCACCTGAGTATCCTTCTTACGGCAAGATACAGCCCTTTTATGGGGCCATACTTTTTAATCGCTTCTAATGAATACTGAGAACACGTAGGCGTAAACCTGCAGCATGCAGGAAATAGGGGTGAGATAAAAACTTGATAAAAGCGTATTAAAAGACATAAAACTTTTACAAAAAAGCTTCTTATTCCTTTAATAAACCAGCCTTTTGACATAATATCTTAAAAATTTTACACCGCGAGTGGAACGAATTATTGGAGGCTTCGGGATACACAAGAAAGAGCATATCAAAGCCTGTGTTCAGGTGTGACTTAAAGAATCGGTATGTTTCGCGGCTGTAGCGTTTGGATGCATTTCTTTGCACTGCATTACCGTATCCGCGGGGAAGGGGGAAGCCTATTCTGTTTATTTCCTGACCGTTAGCCGTAAAAAAAAGCTTCGCGCCAGAAACACTTACCTTCTTCCCTGTTTTAAAAAGTTTCCGGATGTCATCGGGACATTTTATGTGTTCTCTTCTAGTAAAACGTCCCGTTTTAAGAGAATCCTTTTCCATCCCTAAGTTAAAGAATTACCAGTACTTTGTAAAGCACTTTCCGCCACCCTTGTACGGCTTCTTTTCATCAGAAACTGTAAGCTTGTGGCGACCCTTTGCTCTTCTGCGTGACAAAACTGCGCGGCCACCACGTGTTGCCATGCGTGCGCGGAAACCAAATTTTCTATTGCGCTTCACTTTGCTTGGTTGATATGTACGTAACATAATGAACGACTCCTATATAATAAAATTATTTTCCCAACTTTAGTGTTGGCTATAATAGCATTATTTTCAAGAGTTGGTCAACATATTTTTTCTTAAATCTTCAAAAATAGATGCCAATTCTGGAGGAAGTTCCTTACTTTGAGACACTTTTTCATCATTCAATTTAAGATTACTTAATTGTTTCTCTTCTTCATCGATTCTTTTTTGAATTTCGCTCCTAACCTGCTCAGGAGAATACTCGTGTTCCTTGGGGTCAAAAAGATTTCCTTCCTTGCCCTTAAGCTTAAATGCCAGGGTTTCTACTTTAACAGCCCGGTTTTCCATGTTAAGACCGTTGATTATGTATTTTTTGTGCAGCTGCAAAAGTTCAATCCAACCAGGATGGTCCGCTTCCACAAGAAGAATTCCATTCTTAAAGTCAAC
>JAGACC010000373.1 GCA_017614295.1 Treponema sp. | reverse complement strand
TTTTTGCCACTTCAAGAAAATATTTTAGCTGCGTAAGTTCCATAAGCAAATGATAATGCAAAAGTTATGAATAATCAATGTTCGATTTTGCTACAGGGAAATCATGTTTGGGCTCCACTACCAGCGAAATCCGTCTGAAAATCCATGATGCGAGGTAATAGGAATCTGACTCGCTTCGCTCGCACCTCGCAGATGGATTTTCAGCCATATTTCGCTTCCCGTTGCGCCCAAAACTACTTTCCTACACTGTAGCAAAAATCAATAATTGATTATTCATAACTTTTGCATTATCATTTGCTCATGGAACTTACGCAGCTAAAATATTTTCTTGAAGTGGCAAAAAATCAGCACGTTACAAAGAGCGCGGAAAGGCTTCACGTTGCACAACCGGCACTTACGCAGGCAATCCACCGGCTGGAAGAAGAGCTTGGGGTAAAGCTTTTTGTTCCCAAGGGCCGCGGAATAATGCTAAGCACTTACGGGGAATATTTCTTTGCAAAGCTTTCGCCGCTTATGGAAGGCTTGGACAGGTTGCCGGACGAACTTCACACAATGGCAGACTTGGAAGACGCAACCATTCACCTTAACGTACTTGCAGCCTCCACCCTTGTTACGGAAGCAATAATTGAATACCAGCGCATAGACGACAGCATACACATTCAGCTTAAGCAGAACGAACAGAGCGACCTTTACGACATCTGCGTTACAACAAGGCTCTTCTACCAACCGCCGGAAAAACAGCGCGAAGAGGAAAGGCAGTTTGTATGCACGGAAAAAATCTACCTTGCAGTACCAAACATTGCCCGCTTCCAAGGAATAAAATCGCTCTCGCTAAAGGATGTAAAAGAAGAAAGTTTTATCTCCCTACTTGGCTCAAAGCAGCTTAGAACCATCTGCGACAAATACTGCTCCACCGCAGGCATAGTTCCCAACATCGTCTTTGAAAGCGACAGCCCCGCAGCAGTACGCAACATGATAGCGGCAAACATGGGTGTTGGATTTTGGCCGGAATTCTCATGGGGAAGGCTAAACACGGACAAGGTTCTTCTTTTAAACATAGCAAACCCCATCTGCAGCAGAGACATACTTGTAACCTACAAAAAAAACAAGAGGGACAGCGCCAGGGCAGAAGCCTTCTACGACTACCTTTCCGGTTACCTAAGAAGGGCTTCCGTAGGTGAAAACTGATTAATTTTCATATTATTTTGGACTTTTGGACGGCAGTGCCTTTTTTACAGGCATTTCTATGCTCAAACCGGGAATTCATGCCACCGCAGTCCCCGCTTTCCGGGGTTCCGGGGGCCCCAATCCCCCTCCATTGCCTGTCGGCAACGGGCATGCGCCCGCCCCTACAATCGGGCGTAAGTCCTTACCGGTCTTTTCTAGAAGTCTTTTCCTTTGCAAAACACATGCGCTGTATTGGGGAAGGTCCAAGCTTTCTGCATGCTTCAAAGTGTGCTTCTGTTGGGTAGCCCTTGTGCTTTGCGTAACCGTAGCCTGGATAGAGTTCATCGTATTTTACCATAAGACGGTCCCTTCCAACCTTTGCGATTATGCTTGCAGCCATTACGCATGGAAACTTTCCGTCCGCCTTTACAAAAGCACGTGCTTCGCAGCAAAGTTTTGGTGGAACATAAAGTCCGTCAACCAGAGCAAGAATGTTTTTGTTTTCCGAAAGATTTGAATCAAGCCCCTGTTTTTCAAGCCAAGACGGGAGCTTGTCCTTCATAGAAAAAAAAGCCCTCTTCATTGCCAAAAGACTTGCGTTCAGTATGTTAAGCTCATCAATTTCCTTATTGCTTGCAAGACCAAAGCCCCAGCATGCCTTTTCCTTTATAAGAGCCTCTGCTGCTTCGCGTTTTTTTTCCGAGATTTTTTTGCTGTCGTTAAGAATGGCCAGGGGAAAGTCGGAAGGAAGCACAACGCAACCTGCGCTAACAGGACCTGCAAGAGGACCACGGCCTGCTTCGTCCAAACCGGCAAGAAGAGCATAGCCTTTGGTAAAATCAAGCTCCTCCTGCGTAAAGAGTTCGTTACTGCCCTTACTGCCAGCCTTCAAAATTGTTCCCCTTGTTTACAAGTACAAATGAATCTGCTTCGTTCCAGACTGCACCATGGGTCTTTGACTTGGCGGAAAGCTTTGCATAGAAATTGTTTCTTCAAGACTTGCCTTTGACTTTACAAGCTCTATAGCGCATCCAAGGTTTGCTATTATGGAGAAGTCAGAATTTTTTACGTCCACATCGCCCTTGATTACGTTAAAGTTTACGGAATCCAGAGAGCTGGAAGTTGAGCGTACGTTGCGGCAGACAATCTTTCCTCCGGAAGAAGAAAGGCATGAAGAATAATTCTGAGAGTTTACGGTAAGACCTGTTGCCGTAAATGTTAAATTTGAATCCAGGCTGTCTATAAGAATGCCGTCTCCCGGGAACACACCGGAAAGTTCGCAGTTTTCAAATTCCACATTTGAATTCTTTATCTGCAAAAGGTTCTTTGAGTCTTTTGAGCTTTGCCTCTTGCTTATGTTAAGGTCCTTAAAGCTTACCTTTGAGTCTGATATGCTGAGTGAGCCTTCACCGGTAAATTCTATTGAGCTTTCAAAACCTATGATAAGGCAGTCGCGCTTTATCTCTATTTCCGTTGAACAAGGTACGTCTCCCTGTACGTGGAGTATTGCGTATTCGCAGCCGTTTATAGCTTCCGCAGCCTGTTCAAGACTTGTAAATGGGTGTTCGTAAGAGCCTTCCTCGTACATGTCTACGTTTTCTCCGCTTGGGGCAGATGCGTTTACGTAGAAGCTGCATTCGTCAAGGATTACCCGGTATTCGGCAAGTCCGCTCTTGTTACCCTTCTTGTCCTGGCAATAAGCCTGAATCTTGTAGAAGGTTGCGTTTTCGTTAACGGAATTAAGCTCCACCGGGTTACCGGAATATGCTTTAAATTCACCTGTCTTTACGGAATTAAAGGCCTTTTCGCTTGCGCCGGAGAATCCCTCTTCGGAGACTACAGGTTCGCTTACGGAATAGAAGATTGCATCTCCTTCCGGAGCTTCTATTACTATGCTGGAGGAAGAAGAACCCCTCTTGTATTTTCCTGCTGAATGTATTACCGGTGGCTTTGGCGGGAACTTGTCCAGCGTGCATTCAACCTTTACAGGCCCCTGGTAGATTCCTCCGTAGTAAATTCCTGCGGTAAAGCCGTCCTTTATCTCGTCGCCAAAAAATGTGTCTGCGTAAATTTTCTTGTAGAAGCCCTTGGACACGTTGGTTGCAGAAAGGCTAGCCCTTGAAGGTCCAATAAGGAATGGCACCCCGTTCCATGATTCATCTATGGAAAAAACTTCTCCGCCGCCGTCCGTAGTTTCTTTCTTTAGCTTTGGCATTGGGGGAATGGTATATGTTGTGATTGGGTTTCCTTTTTCAAAAGAGATTGACTGGAAGCTTACAGTGTGGGGCACTGAACGGTCAAGTACAATCTTCTGGTGAACTCCGCTCCAGTAAAGGTCGTCTATCTGGTAGATTAATCCTGTTCCTGTGTAGTAGAAGTTTTCCCAGTCAGTAAGCATGAAGGGTAAGTCCTGCTGAAGCTTTTCCGATGTTATGGATTCCTTGTTGTCCAGTGACGGAACTACGTGGATTACAAAGTGCCACTTACTTCCCTTGGAATCTTCTATGGTACAGGGCATGTAGCGCTCACGAAGGTTACGCTTGTCTATAAAAAGTTCTGTTCCCTGGATTGTTGGCTTATCTCCGTTAAAGAATGAATACTTAAAATCCTTGGGAATAGGGAATGTGTCTCCTGAAATATAGTTCCTTAGCGGATTCTGGCAGATTGAGTCTATAAAGGCTTTTCCCTGTTCGGAAAGATGGGCACTCTCTTGAGAGCTTTCTGCGGAAGCCTCCCCTTCTTCAAGCTCTGTTACGCTCTTTTTTACCGTGTACTCTACGGTAAAGTCGTCCCTTCTGGAATCCGGGTAAACCGCCGTAATGCGGATTTTAACATCACCAGTTTCTTCTATTACAACCGGGCGGTCGTATGCAAAACCAGAAACAAGAGGGTCGCTGCCTGTAAGAGAGTAGTAAATTCCGCAGGGCTCACGGTTGTCTATTACCAAAGCCTGCACATTGTTCCATTCACCTTGAACCGGGCTTAAAATGTCCTCCTGCGTAAGGGAAAACGCAGGGAATGCAAAAAAAATGCAAAGCGCAAGGATAAGGCACACTGCCTCCACCCGCCTTTTGAGTCTCCCTGTCATTTTTTTATTCAAAGTATTCACTCCGCTACCTGCTGTTAAATGCGTCTTCAAGAACCGGCTTAAGTTCCGGGGAAGAAGCGTAGAACTGCTGCTCCCTCTCTTCCGGCGTAAGTCCTACCAGTTCATGACTATTATAATTTATCCATCGGTTTTTATCGGGTGATGGAACAGGTATTTTTCTGCAGCAATAGTCAGGAATTATGGGTAGAACCGGCTTGTAAGAGTAAAGCTTGTAGTCATGCACGGCAACCTTTATGTTTTCGCGGGAAATGCCCTTTTCCATGATGATTTTTACCAGATGGTTCAGCGTAAGTCCTGAATCGTAGATGTCGTCCACGATAAGAACCTTGTCTCCCTGCCTAAGATACTCCGGGGAATAAGTCCAGCCGTCAACACGAACTGCGCTCTGGCTGTTAACGTCGGAATAGCTTCTTGCAACTACTGCAGCATAAAGTATGTTCTTTTTGCCGTTAAGGGCAACTTTGTAGTATTCGCTGATGACGTTTGCCATATATGCACCACCCCTGAGCGAAGCATAGATTACGTCCGGTACAAAAGCGTCTTCAAAATAGAGCTTGTGGGCAAGTTTTAAGGCATTGTTTCTTACGGTCTCATAGGTCAAGAATTCTTTCATATTGTTCTCCTCATCAAGTACAAGTTTTGCAAAAAGAAGCACGGCAGGGATTGGAGGGGCGCGTAGCGTTGCCTTTAGGCAATGGAGCCGGAAGGCGGAACCCCGGAAAGCCCCTAGCAAAGTGTCTGCCGCAGAAGGCTAAAAAAGACCCCCTATTTTTCCACCTTTTCCACCAGCAAAGGCTGCAGATCCGAAGCTATTTTTTTTGGTTTGTTAAAGTGTACGCTAAGGCTTTTTCCGTCGCTGTTTACAATTATCTGGCTTGCGTTTGCCCTCTTTCCGCTAAGAAGAAGGTTTGCAACTGCATCTTCTATGTCCCTCTGGATTAGACGGCGCA
>JAGACC010000372.1 GCA_017614295.1 Treponema sp. | reverse complement strand
CTTTTTTGTAACACGGCGGGCTTCAGCAAATGCCTTTAGCATCTCTTCCTCTGTATGAAGATGGTAGAGCGGACCAAACAAAAGCGTTATGTCAAATTTTTCATCGGGGAGAAAGTGCAGGTCCATGGCATTTCCAGGCCAGCAGTTTACGTTTGCATGCTTTGATTCAAGTACGGCAAGATTGCGCGGAACAAGTTCCACTGCGGTAACATTGTGCCCCTCCTCTGCAAGCGCAACTGAATAGCGGCCAGTTCCAGCACCAAGGTCCAGAATGTTTACATGGCTTCCTTTTGGAATAAAATCATGGATATATTTTAGCGACGTGGTAAATTCAACAAGACCATGCCTTGTGGTAAGACGGTGGTCTTCATTGAATTTATTGTAGTATTTTTCCAGGGCAGTCATGATTATTCGTCTTTTGGAAGATCAGACTGGGGAATATCTGATTGCGGAAGATCGGATGAAGGAATGTCTGCTCCGGGAAGATCGCTCTTATATTCTTCCTTTTCAACACCATCCCCTTCCTGGGCGGCATTTTCTTCTGCGTTACCGGCATTCTTCTTTTCTTTTTCCGCAAAGAAATCCTTTATGTTCTGGACAAGAATTGCCGGCGGCTTTGTCTTTAAGAGATATGCTTCCGGTCCTGCCTGCAAAACTTCCATAACGGTTTTTTTGTCATCCTTTGAGGTAAGGAAAATAATCGGAATATGGGCAGTTGAAGGTTCTGAGCGCATAATCTGGAACACTTCCAAACCGGAAAGAACTGGCATCTCATAATCCAAAAGAATAAGTTCAACGGTGCGCCTCTTTAGGAGGGAAACTGCATTCATACCGGAATTTACCGCGAACACGTTGAATTCCTTTGTAAACCAACGCTCCATTGCCTTTAAATAAGTGCTGTCGTCATCAACAAGAAGAAGCGTGTGCTTTTTGGGGTCTAGGTGCTCGGACTTTACCAAATTCTCCGGGGTATACTCATAGCTGTAGCCGGCAGACAAAAGCTGTATCTGCTTTATCATCTCCATAGAATTTACCGGACGCTCAAAGGCATAGGCTACAAGGTTCTTGGGGATAAATTTATAGGCTGCGCTAATTTCTATGGAATTTCCCACAAGATACAAATGCCTTGTTATGTTTGGTTCAGAAACAAGTTTTTCTAGGCATGGGAAAAGCGTGTCGTACTTATCCTCATAGTCTTCAAGGTAAACAATAAAAATTGGTGGCAAATTGTCGTTGCGCTTAAGATACATAATCTCATCCGCATTGGGATTGATGGGAACAACTTCAAAACCGCCGCCGTTCAAGCTCTTGATTAGGGCTTTTAGCAAAAAACTGTGGGCATCTTTAGTTATAAGCAATATCTGTCTTTTATCCATAATATCTCCCTATTCGTCAATTAAAATATTTGAGAGGCTGTCCAAACTTTCTTTATTTGCCGCCTCCAGTATTTCAGCAAAAAATTTCTTCTTGCTTTCTGGAATTTTATAACTTTTTAGTTCGCCAATAACATTTTTTACCGAATCAAAGTCTGCTGACTTGGCATATTCTTTTAAAGCTTCAAGAACGCCTTTGTATGTTTCCTCGTCAAATTCCTGGGTTGGCTCCAAAGGAATTTCCTTTTCTTCTACAGGAGTTGGCTCTTCCTTCTTTTCTTCCTGGAATACCGAGTCTGAATCGCTGGCCATGTCTGCAACAAGCTTTAGATTCAATTTATAACTGCGGTAAAGTTTTAGCAAGGCAGGGGTCTTGTTTTCTATCTCCGAAATTAACTTCTTGTCGCCGCACTGTTCAAGGAATGCCGCAAGCCTTGAAAGCTCCGTTGCTCCTATTAAGCGAGAAGAACTCTTTAGCGCATGAACCTGAATCGTATAGTTTTTCCAGTCACGGTTGTTTTTGTAAAGCTCTATGAGGTTGGATTTTTCTTCTATTGTCCTGTAATACTCTGCAATGGCGGTCTTTAGCACGTCAAAGTCACCGCAGTTTGCAATTGCAGCTCTTGCGTCCATACCGGCAGTCTTACAGCAGTTTGCAAAGAAAATTTTGTCGGCAACGGAAACTTCGCTTGGCACAACAAATTCCACAGGCTTAGATGTTGGCTCGTCTTCCCTTTGCTCAAGTGCTGCCCTTTCTTCCACCTTTTGAATTTTTGCCTTGTCAATGTAAGAGACCAAAAGCGATTCCAGCTTTGCGTAGTCAACAGGCTTTGAAAGATAGTCAACAAATCCTTCCTGCAAATACAATTCCTTGGCACCGGTAATGGCGTTTGCGGTAAGGGCAATACAAGGAGCGTTCCAAGAGGCATTGTTGGGAAGCTTTTGCATGGCATGAAGGGTTTCTATTCCGTCCATACCAGGCATACGGTGGTCTATCAAAATTACATCGTAAACATTCTTCTTTACCATTTCCAGAGCTTCTTCGCCGCTAAGAACGGAGTCTATCTTCATCTGGGTTCTTTTTAGAAGTCCCTGGATTACGTTAAGATTTATTTTCATGTCATCTATAACAAGGATGCGTGCCTCTGGTGCATGGAAACTTTCCTTGTACTTAGAATGAGGTTCGTTGAGCGTTGCAATGCGGGCCTGAAAGTTGCCGATTGGAAGCGGAGACGTAACTTCCTGCTGAAGGTTGAACCAGAAGCGCGAGCCTTTGCCGTATTCACTCTTTACATACAGCGTTGAACCCATCTTTTCCAAAAGCCCCATAACTATGGACATGCCAAGACCTGTTCCTTCCACGGTGCGGTGCTGGGGTTCGTCTATGCGCCTGAATGCCGTAAAGAGCTTGGGTATATCCTCTTCCTTTATGCCTATTCCAGTGTCGCTTACTTCTATCTTTAGCAGGATGCTTTTTTCGCTGATTGAATCCCAGCCAATCTTAAAGGTGACGGAGCCTTCGTTTGTGTACTTTATGCCGTTGGTGAGCATATTCATGATGCACTGCTTGATTCTAATCTCGTCCCCGTAGAGCGAATTTGGAATCGTCGGGTCAACAATAAGGTTAAGCTCCAGATTTTTTGCCCTTGCGCGGGGGGTAAGCATGTTCATCAAGTCGTTTATCATTGAATCCAAGCCGTAGACACCGTTTATGATGTCCATGCGGTTTGCTTCTATCTTTGAAAAATCCAATATGTCGTTAACTAGCGAAAGCAGGGTCTTGCCGGAAACCTTTACGTCTTCCGCATAGTGAAGGATGTTCTTTTCCGTAGATTCACGCAGAATCATCTCGTTAAGGCCAAGCATTGCGTTTATAGGCGTGCGGATTTCGTGCGACATGTTTGCAAGGAAGGTGGACTTTGCTTCGTTTTTGGCTTTCATTACCTCCAAGTCTTTGTCCATCTTGTGAGACTTCATGTCCATATAGCGCAGCTGTGAATTCCGCGTAGTGTTCCCGATGATGGTTCCTATTACAAAAGCAATGGTCGTGTTCATCAGGTCCATGAGGAAAAAGTATTTTGTCTTAAAAACAAAGGAAAGCGCCAGTGCCAGAATCCACAGAAATGAATTCATGATGATAATATTCCTCTGCCGCTCTATAAAAATAACGGGAATTATTACCAGATAGCACAAAAACATTGTGTAGGGGCTGTCATGCAGGCTTAAAAGATTAAAAATTACGTCAAATGTACAGAGTATGAATATAAAAATGTATACAAATGGCATTGCGTTGTCGGTTATTACCTTTTGGTTCAGCCGGCAAAGCAAATAGATAACGGAAAAATTAAGGAGGTATGCGGAAAAAAGAATTCTGTAGATGGGCCTTGTGTATAAGTTAGAAAAGAGGGATATTGCCAGTAGGCAGAATAGTATTATGCTGTAAATAAGCGTAAAACTTCTGAGGGTATTATAATTGTATTTCCTAACGACGTCTTTATTTAACTCAAGAAGCTTTTGTCCGTCTTGCCGTTGAAGACGAAAAATTCGCTTAAAAAACTCCATACATATATTATAGATAAGAAAATCAAAATTCTCAACTCTTTTATTTAATTTTAAACATAATTACAAAAAAACGGCCCTGCACCATGATTTTTCCACAGTACAAGGCCGAATTTTAGTTCAAAAAGTCAAAATTAATGATTTTTTGCAAAGAAGTCCTTTGAAAGCTTGGCAATAACACCAATAAGGGCAATAAGACAGATACAGTTTGGAATGGCCATAAGCGCATTGAATATATCAGCTATTGTCCAAACCTGGCTTATCCTCATGTAAGGTCCAATAAAGACTGCGAGAATGTAAAGCCAGCGGTAAACCTTAACAACGCTCATTTTTCCGCCGGAAAGGTATTCAATACAGCGCTCACTGTAGTAGTCCCAGCCCAAGATGGTTGTAAAGCCAAAGAGAACAAGGCTTACCATAAGAACAAAACCGGTAAATGTGTCGCCAAATGGAAGAAGTGCCTTAAAAGCGGCATCTGTTACGGCATAGCCTTCAAGACCAACGTTGTATGTTCCCGCAATAACAATCGCAAGCCCCGTAATTGTACAGATAACAATTGTGTCAAAGAAGGTTCCTGTCATGGAAATAACAGCCTGCTGAACCGGATCCTTTACCTGAGCAGCAGAAGCCGCAATAGGAGCAGAACCAAGACCTGCCTCGTTGGAGAAGATACCACGGGCAATACCCTTCTGCATGGCAACAAGCATGTATCCAAGAGCACCACCGGCAACCTGGTCAAGACCAAAGGCTCCGCGGAAGATTTTTACGAATGCAGCTGGAATGGCAGAAACATTTGTTACAAGGATGATAATACCAAAGATAAAGTAAAGAACAGCCATAAAAGGAACTATGTAAGTTGCAACCTTGGAAATACGCTTAAGGCCTCCGATGATGATAAGTGCAACAAAGATGGCAACTACAAGCGAAGAAATTACGGTTGCATAGGTATAGTCTGTTCCAAAGAGGTTAAATGCTATGTTTTTTGCGCCGCTGTCAAAGAAAGTGTTTATTGCGCTGGAAATGCTGTTAACCTGGCTGAATGTTCCGATTCCAAAGAGACCAACCATTGTTCCAAAGAGTGCAAAGAGAATTGCAAGCCACTTCCAATTCTTGCCCATACCCTTTTCTATGGCATAGAAGGCTCCTCCAAGAATGTGGCCGTCACTTTTCTGTTCCCTGTAATGAATTGCAACAAGACACTCTGCATATTTTGTTGCCATACCAAGCAAGGCTGCTACCCACATCCAGAACAAGGCACCTGGTCCTCCGGCAACCAAAGCCGTTGCAACACCTACGATATTACCTGTACCGATTGTTGCGGAAAGAGCAGTACACAAAGCACCAAAAGAAGAAACTTCTCCCTTTTCGCCGTCTGGCTTACGGAACATAGTCCTAAGCGCATAACCAAGCCTTCTAAACTGGAGTCCCTTCAAGCAGACTGTAAGCAAGAGGCCAGTTCCCAAAATGATGACCATCGTAGGGATTCCCCAGACACCCCATTTACTGTTGTCCAGAAAATCAAGAACAGCATTAAACATTTTTTTCTCCTATTCTATTTTTGTTTATTAAATTTTCTTTTCCAAAGGGTTTCCGCCGTTAATCAAAAGGCTAACAGATTCCTTTGTTGCGGGCTTTAGAATATAGCTATCCATTCCGGCTACTGCACACTGCTCAAGAATGTCTTCGCTGTCGTCTACCGTAAGGGCAGAAATATTAACAAATTTGGCATCCCTTCGCGGCATATTGCGGATTAGCTTGGACGCAGCCAAACCGTTTGTACCCGGCATGTGCAAGTCCATAAAAATCAAGCCGTAAGTTCCGTCTTCGCTTTCCGAGAACTTTTTAAGGCATTCATCTCCGCTCGAAGCAGTGTCAACTTCGTAGCCAAGTTCCTTCAGCAAGCCAGCCATAACTTCCATATTGATTTTGTTATCGTCAACAACCAAAATGCGTTTGCCATTCAAGTTTATTGCCGGAGCCAAAACCGGTTCATCATTTAAACTTTCCATACATCCTCCATCAGCTCTAGCTACTATGATTATACTACGATATACAACTTTTTTTCAACTTGATTCGTTAACAGTCATTCCGCGGCACATATACGGCGGGCAACATACACTCCGCTTGCAGAAGCATGGGAAAGTGAATGCGTTACGCCAGAACCGTCGCCTATTATGTAAAGTCCCCGGTACTTTGTCTCGAGATGCTCATCAAGTTCAACCTCCATGTTGTAGAATTTGACTTCCACACCGTAAAGCAAAGTGTCGTCCCCTGCAGTTCCAGGTGCAATCTTGTCCAGTGCATAAATCATCTCTATTATTCCGTCCAGAATGCGCTTGGGAAGTACAAGGCTTAGGTCTCCCGGACTGGCCTTTAAGGTTGGCGTTACCATGCTTTCCTTCATGCGCTCAACATTGCTTCTTCTTCCTCGGGCAAGGTCTCCAAAACGCTGAAGTATTACCCCTCCACCCAGCATATTGCTTAAGCGGGCTATGCTTTCCCCGTATTCATTTGAATTTTTGAACGGTTCAGTAAAATTCTGGGAAACTAAAAGGGCAAAATTTGTGTTTTCGGTCTTTTTTGAAGGGTCTTCAAAGCTGTGTCCGTTTACGGTGATGATTCCGTTCGTGTTTTCGTTTACAACCATGCCGTTAGGGTTCATGCAGAAAGTGCGCACCCTGTCTTCAAATTTTGAGGTTCTGTAAACAATTTTGCTTTCGTAAAGCTCATCGGTCAGGTGGGAAAAGACCAATGCCGGAAGTTCAACCCTAACGCCAATATCCACGCGATTGGACTTTGTAGGAAGATTAAGCTCTTCGCATACTTTGCCAAGCCATTTGCTGCCGCTTCTGCCAACAGACACTATGCAGTCGGAACAGGTAGCGCTTCCGTCGTCCCAGCTTACGGTAAGACCATAGTCCTCATTGTGTTCTATTTTGCGTACCGGTGTGTAAAAATGGAATTCCACCCTGTCCTTAAGTTCATCATAAAGATTTTCCAGCACAACATAGTTTATATCCGTTCCCAAGTGGCGTACGGAGGCATCCAAAAGCTTTAGTCCGTTTTGCAGGCATATCTTTTTGAATTTTGTTGCTCCGGTTGAATACATCTTTGTGTTCTGACCGCCATGGCTTACGTTTATGCTGTCAACGTAATTCATAAGATCCAAGGCTTTCTTGCGTCCAATGTGTTCGTAAAGGGTACCGCCAAAATCGTTGGTAATATTGTATTTACCGTCGGAAAAGGCACCTGCTCCGCCAAATCCGCTCATTATTGAACAGGTCTTGCACTTTATGCATGATTTTACCTTTTCACCATCGATTGGACAGTGACGGTTTTTTAGAGGCCCGCCTTCTTCAAACACGGCAATTTTTAGCCTGGGGTTGTTTTTGATGAGTTCATAGGCAGAAAAAATTCCACCTGGGCCAGCGCCAACAATAATTACGTTGTAGTCAACATTTGCATTCATTATAAATATTATAAACCCCTTTGTTCAAAATCTTCAACAAAAACTAGACTTTTGCCCCTTTTTATTATATCATTTTAAACAAGCTCAGCAAAAAAAACAGGTACAACACCTTACCAAATATGAAAAAGCTGAATTTTACAAGCATTACAAAGTATACTATTTTATTCCTCATAGCATTGTTGCTGACCGTAACCGCAATTGTATTTCTGGAAGGAAGAAAAGCAAAAAACATATCGCTTTGGATTACACCCGCATCTTATTTTAACGAAGGCTGGTACTATTTTGACTCTAATTCAACGCGGCAGGAAATAGATTCGCTTCCGGCAAGGATTCCGGCAGACACTTTTGGCAGGGCAAGGATTTACCACAAGGTAGTCCGCAACAGCCACCACTGCATGTACATTGACTATTATGCCCACCATCAGGCCGTAAAAGCATTTTTTAATGACGAGCTGATATTTGAATATGAATCTCCCACCAACCCAGGATGGCTTAGCAGCTACCGTTCATTCCACAACCTTATAGCCATTCCCCACAACCGGGACGGAATCTTATGCATAGAGACAAAAGCAAGCATTTCTTCTACGGCAGGGGAATTTGGCCAGATCCGCATAGGTTCAAGGGACGAGCTTCTTAACAGGCTTGTAACTGAACGCCTACCCCAGTTTTTGCTTGGAGCGGTTCTAATCGTATTTGGGTTAATATTGTTCATCATAACGGCATTTTACTTGCGCATAGCCTTTGACAGGACAATGCTCTACTTTACGCTGCTATTGATTTTTCTTGGCGTTTGGCAGACGGAGGAATCTAGGCTGTTACAGTTTTTTATTGGATTCCAAGCCCTGCACTGGTTCTTCGAATATATGATGCAGCCCTTCATCTTGATTCTTTCATTTTTATTCATAAAGGAACTATTCATCAACAAAAAGCACCCTGCCCTTATAGTCTTGTTTGCATGCATAACGCTTTCCATATTTACCCAGCTGCTTCTTCAGATTACCGGCATTGCCCAGATGACGAGCACGCTCTTTATGATAAACGCAATGTTCGTCGTTGTCTTTGTCTACATACTCGTTCTTATAAACCTCAATTTTGAATTTGCAAGGAAAAGCGTAAAGATTATCTTTAGCATATCCATAGCGCTTTGCTGTGTCTCTTTCCTGATTTCTTCCGTAATAACGCGCCACAAGAACTTTACGGACACCATTTTATACCTTGGAATTGTATTCTTATTCATTTCCATTTCCATCTTTGTGATTCAAAAGACGCAAAAGCAGTTCAATGCGGTAAGGTCAGCCGAAATTTACAAAAAGCTGGCTTTTCTGGACATTGCCACGGGGGTTTCAAACCAGACGGCATGGTATACGCTCATAGAAAATTTCTCTGCGGAAGAAATAAAGCTGGACAAATACTGCATGTTTATGTTTGACATGAACAATCTTAAGACCATAAACGATCAGTACGGACACTTGGAAGGCGACAAGGCAATACGCTCCTTCTGCGAATGCCTAAAGCGGGCAGTTGGAAAATCCGGGGACGTTTACCGCATAGGGGGAGATGAATTCATTTGCCTCTGCAAGAACATTGACTACACGAGGGCAACTCAAATAGAAAACATGTTTGACTATTACGTAAAAAACCAAACGGAAGCAAAGGTTCAATTTACAGCTGCACACGGTTACGCTTTCTTTTCTCCGTCGGGAAAGGCAGACTTTATTCAGGCACAGTCCATGGCAGACAAAGCCATG
>JAGACC010000371.1 GCA_017614295.1 Treponema sp. | reverse complement strand
CATACTGCCAAGAAAAAACAAGTTTGCTTCCCCCATCTTGCAGACCGAAGGCTTTAATTGTAATATAGACCCATGAAGTCGTATTTTCAGAAATTGTTCAGCCATAAGAGTACTTGGGTTCTGCTTGTAATATCCCTTTTCTCTATAGCGCTTTCCCTCTGCAGAAGGGTTATGACGGGATATACGCTGTACACGTTTATGATCTGGAACCTCTTTTTGGCTTTTGTACCTTGGTTTGCGGCTTCTATCATCTATATAAAGGATATAAAGAGAATTGTTCCGATTGTTGCAATTGTTCTTGTTTGGCTGCCGTTTTTTCCAAACGCACCTTACATATTGACGGACCTGCTGCATCTTGGAAACAGGAATTGGCATTCAGCTCCACCTTGGTTTGATTTGATTATGCTTCTTAGTTACGCTTTTGCGGGTTTGATATACGGTTTTGTTAGCCTTCAAATGATTGAAGAAAAGATTAAGGCAAATCTAAAATGCAAGTTTGCTCCAGTTGTAAGCGCAGCCCTAATCTATATTTCTGGTTTTGGTGTTTATATAGGAAGGTTTTTGCGCTGGAATTCCTGGGACTTACTAAGCAACCTTCCATCCGTCTTGCAGGACATTGCGCAAAGAGTAAGATACCCCCTTATGCACACAAGGACATGGGCTTTCACACTTCTTTTTGGAACATTGCTCAACATAATATACATAATCTTCAAGCAGGACGACTTTAAGCTTGCCCAAGAATAACTTAAAGCGGCTATTGCAAAAAAAATAAAAAATCAGCAAAATAAGAAATCTTTTTTACAGGATTTTAAAATGTACAAACCAGAGTTGCTCAATTCATTGAAACAATACACGGCAAAGAATTTTATGACGGATTTTGTTGCCGGTATTATCGTGGGTATTGTTGCCCTTCCACTTTCCATTGCTTTTGCGATTGCTTCGGGATGCAGCCCGGAGACTGGACTTTACACTGCCATCATAGCAGGCTTCTGTATTGCGGCCTTTGGCGGAACAAAATGCCAGATTGGCGGACCAACAGGTGCTTTTACGGTTATCATCTATAAAATCGTAAACAATCCACAGCTTGGTATGGCAGGTCTTGCTACGGCAACATTGCTTGCGGGTCTGATTTTGATTCTGCTCGGAGTCTTTAAGATGGGCGGACTTGTCAAATTCATTCCCTACACAATTGTAACGGGATTCACTGCCGGTATTGCCATAACGATTGCAACCGGTCAGATTGGCGATTTCTTTGGTCTTACCACAGGCAAGCTTCCCGGAACCTTTACAGGAAAAATACTTACCTACGCAAGCTGCTTCCACACCATTGACTGGTATTCATTTGCAATGGCGGCTATTTGTCTTGTAATAATTTTTCTTTGGCCAAAGGTAACAAAAAAAATCCCCGGCAGCCTGATTGTAATTATTCTTGCAACTGTTGCAAACATCATAATCTCAAATTCAACAGGACTACATACGGACATTATAAAGGACCGCTACACAATTCCTTCTTCTTTGCCACGCCCACAGCTTCCGGCTCTTGGACTGCAAACAATAATCGACGTATTCCCAACGGCATGTTCTATTGCAGTTCTTGCAGCAATAGAATCGCTTCTTTCTGCTGTTGTTGCGGACGGTATGATTGGTACCAAGCACGATTCAAACAACGAGCTGATTGGTCAGGGTATTGCAAACCTGCTTAGCCCACTCTTTGGCGGTCTTCCTGCAACAGGAGCAATTGCCCGCACAGCCACAAACATAAAGAACGGCGGTAGGACACCTGTTGCCGGAATGGTTCACGCGGTAATCCTTTTGCTCATAATGATTTTCTTTGGCAAGTACGTTGAATACATTCCAATGGCAGCCCTCTCCGCTGTTTTGATTTCTGTAGCATGGAACATGGCAGGAATTGGAGCAATAAGGGCTTTGCTTAAAGGGGAAAAATCCGACATCTGCGTACTTCTTGTTACCTTCCTTATTACAGTATTTGTTGACCTTACATACGCAATCGGTGTAGGACTTATCTTTGCAGCATTCTTCTTTATTAAGAAGATTAGCGACCTTAGCGAAGTTCAGGCGGGACAGAGGACAATCGTAACGGGAATAACCGGTGACGGAAACGAAGAAAAGATAGACATTCCAAACAGCGTTATGGTATACGAGATTGACGGTTCCCTCTTCTTTGGAACAATCCGCAAATTTGAGATAGCGGCAGAAAGGGCAGGTCTTAACTACAAGGTTTTGATTCTCCGCATGAGGAACACCCTCTACATAGACGCAGGTGGAATACGGGCGCTTGAGCAGCTAAAGGCTCTCTGCGACAAGAACGGAATTCAGATTGTTCTTTCGGGAATCCACACCCAGCCTTACATGCTTTGCGAAAAGATGGGCATGGCAGACAAGATTGGCAGGGAGAATATTTTTGACAATATAAACGATGCTCTTAAGAGGGCAAACGAACTTATAAAGTAACAGGATGTTTTTCTATGTAGGCTTGCATTATTTCTGCGGCAAGTCTTACAAGCTTTGGACAGGGGCGCTTTTGGTAGTATTCAGGGCTGCGTTTTTCTGCCACCCATGAAGAAGAAAGCTCTCCGTCCGAAGCTTCCGCCTTTTTTAATCCCAACAGTTCCCTGCATACAATTGAATTTCCACCGTTTTCTTCCCTGTAGATTTTTGCCAAGTCCTGTATTTCTTTGTAGAAGGCAGACTTTCCTTCCGGATCGGTGTTTCCGTAGAGGGTGCTGGCTACAAAAACAATTCCGGAGAAAGCTCCGCAGACTTCCCTCATGCGGCCAAATCCTGCTCCAAAACCGGCAGACATTTTTACGGCCTGCTGTTCGCTAAGTCCAATCTCCTGGGCAAAGGCGGCAACAACGCTTTGAGAGCAATTGAATCCTTTCATAAAAAATGCTTCGGCAAGTGAGCCTTTTTCTTCTACAGTGTTCATTGTGAGAAATTATATTTCTGCTTGAGAAAAAAAACAAGGCAGATTTAAAATCTTCTGATTTAAAAATGAAAATATTATCAAGGGAGTTCCCTTGGACCCCGAATCTTGGAGGGGGAAAACCAGCTCGGAGTCCGAAGCCCGCCGTTTTTCCCCCTCCAAACCTCCCCCTTTCCCTGGGCACGGCTTAGGGCTGACGCCCTAAGAACCCAGTTTTGTTTTTTACAAATATCTTGATTCGCAAATAATTTTTCTGAATTTAAGGCATTTAGTCATTTATGATGGATTTTGAGACATACGCCGCCGTGGAGCCCCTTTAGTCCCGCACAAGCGGGATGAGGGTTACCGAAGGGCGGAAGGGCGGTGGCGCAAAGTGGTGTTCGGTCGAATTAGCCAAGGAACAAACTGGTAGAGCAAGTAGGACTTCGTCCTAAAAAAAACACAGGCTTTTGACAAAAAAAAGGATTTTTTGGAATGATTTGTTTTTGCTTGTGCTATAATCTGACGCATTGGAGGACTTGTGTATACTTTTTTGCTTGCCTTAATCTATTTGGCTTTTATAAGTCTTGGAATACCGGATTCTTTGCTTGGTTCGGCCTGGCCTGTAATTCATAAAGCAGTTGACGTTCCCGTTTCTTTTATGGGTATTGTTACGATGACAATATGCGGGGGAACAATAATTTCCAGTTTGCTTTCCAACAGGATGACCAGGAAATTCAGTACGCGCCTTGTTACGGTTGCAAGCATTTTTCTTACCGCCATTGCCCTGCTTGGTTTTTCTGTTTCCAGCAAATTCTGGATGCTGATTCTTTTTGCAATTCCATACGGTCTTGGAGGTGGGGCAATCGATGCGGCTCTTAACAACTACGTGGCCCTCCATTACACTTCAAGGCACATGAGCTGGCTGCACTGCTTTTGGGGTGTGGGAACAATAATAAGTCCTTTTATAATGAGCTGTGCGCTTACAAATTCCACATGGAATTCCGGCTACAGAATCGTGGGCTTTATTCAGCTTGGCATAGGCCTTATCCTTTTGGTGACGCTTCCCGTCTGGAACAAGGTTAGCGGGGAAAAGGCTTCCGTAAACGCAAAGAGCCTTGGTCTTTTTGATGCGCTAAAGATAAGGGGCGTACCATTTTTGCTGCTGGGATTTTTTGCATACTGCGCTCAAGAGGCAACTTCTATGGGTTGGGCAAGCACATACCTTGTTGAGTTCAGGGGTGTTTCTGCAGAAAGGGCGGCTCGATTTGCTTCTCTCTTTTACATTGGAATTACGGCCGGAAGGTTTTTGAGCGGTTTTATAATGAACAAGCTGGGCGACCGAAGGATGATAATTCTTGGAACAAGCATTTTGTCTATTGGTGTTATTTCCCTTATGCTTCCAATTCAGAGCAGCATTCTTCCGCTTGTGGCTTTTGTTACCATAGGATTCGGTTGCGCTCCAATTTACCCCTGCATAATTCATTCAACACCGGCAAATTTTGGCGCTGAAAACTCCGGGGCAATAATAGGTATTCAGATGGCAAGTGCATACATTGGCTCTACATTCATGCCTCCGCTTTTTGGATTTTTGGCAAACCGCACGAGCTTTTTTATACTGCCCTTCTTTCTGGCATTTTTTATAGCGCTTATGATTAGCATGGTTTTGCTTACTTTTAAGATTACTTCTAAAAAATTCTAAAAACAGAAACGTTAATCTTTAACATAATTTCAAAATATGCTAGAATGATTTTATGAGCGATATAAAAAACAGAGAAACTTTAGGCACAAGGCTGGGCTTTCTTTTGCTTTCCGCCGGATGTGCAATTGGTCTTGGAAACGTATGGCGCTTCCCCTATATTACAGGAATATACGGTGGGGCTTCATTCGTTCTTATTTACCTTGTTTTTCTTATTATACTTGGGCTTCCGGTAATGGTTGCTGAATTTGCAATTGGAAGGGCTTCCCGAAGGGGTGTTGCAAGGGCTTTTAAGGAGCTTGAACCTCAGGGCAAGAAGTGGCACATCTACGGAAACTTTGCAATTGTTGGAAACTATCTGCTTATGATGTTCTATACGGTCGTAGCGGGATGGTTCCTTAAGTACTTCTTCCAGATGGCAGGCGGTCAGCTTTCAGTTATGACAAGCGAACAGGTTGGCGCTACTTTTAAAGCAACAGTTGATGACCCGCGTTCGCTTATCTTCTGGATGGCTCTTGTAATCATCATCGGTTTTGGTGCCTGCTTCCTTGGTTTAAAGAAGGGTGTGGAAAGAATCACCAAGGTAATGATGTCTGCACTTTTTGTAATTATGATTGGTCTTGCCATTTACTCCGGTTTCTTAAAGGGAGCAGCTGCCGGCTACAAATGGTACTTGATGCCCGACTTTGGCAACGCAACTAAAAACGGTCTTTGGCCACTGCTTTACGCCGCTATGGGACAGGCATTCTTTACGCTTAGCCTTGGCATTGGTTCAATGGAAATATTCGGTTCCTACATTGGAAAAGAGTATTCGCTTACAGGTGAGTCTCTCCGCGTAATTGGACTGGACACATTCGTAGCAATCTTTTCCGGATTGATTATCTTCCCCGCTTGTTCCGCATTCGGAGTTGAACCTTCTTCCGGACCTGGACTTGTATTCCTTTCGCTGCCAAACGTATTCAATTCTATGGGTGCAGTTCCAGGCAGGATATTCGGTACGCTCTTCTTCCTCTTTATGTCTTTTGCGGCACTTTCTACGGTTATCGCTGTATTTGAAAACATCGTAGCCTTCCCAATGGACAAGTGGAACTGGTCTAGGCAAAAGTCTGTTGCGGTAAACTTTGTGCTGGTAACAATTCTTTCCATTCCATGCGCTTTGGGTCTTAACGTCTGGAGCAATGTAAAAATCCTGGGGCTTTCCATTGACGGTTTTGAGGACTTCCTTGTAAGCCAGAACCTTCTTCCGATTGGCTCGCTGATTTTTATCCTCTTCTGCTCATGGAAGTACGGCTGGGGCTGGGACAAGTTTATTGCGGAAGTTAACACCGGTAAGGGTGCAAAATTCCCAGACAACAAGGTTATAAAATTCTACATCAAATATATTGCTCCGCTTATTATCATTGCGGTATTCATTGCGGGCTACATTGATTTGTTTGGAAAGAAATAAAACTGGAATAAAACTGGAATAAAACTGCAATAAAAGCACTTAGCAAAAAAAATGCCTGCCTCCGATTTGGGGACAGGCTTTTCTTTTTATTTCTTCTGGTCTTTCTTTTACTTCTTCTGGCCCTTCTTTTCCTCTTCGCTATTTGCATAGTAAGAGTCAACGGTGCGCTTTATGTCCATTATGTTCTTGATTACAATGCGGTCATCGTAAACGGAAATCTTCTTGCGGGCAACATATTTGTTAAGCTCGTCGCGGGTGTCGTTAAGGCAAAGGCTTGCGTCCTGGGCAATGTCGTCTATAGTGCAGTAGATTGTGCGTGACTGGTCTTCCTCGTCCACACCAACCGGCTTTTGAACCTCCACGTACTTTAGGAAAATATCCGCAACGCGTACGCTCCAGTCCTTTATGCAAAGAATCTTAAGGTCGCGCCTCTGCTCAAAGATACGCTTGCAAACAAGACGCAGCATGTTCATTGCAATAATCGGATTGTTAACAACTACGGAATTAAAATTGTCCTTGTTGAACTTAAGACAAGAAACTGGTCCCCTTGCAATAACGGTAGCCTGCCTTGTACTCTCCTCCAGAAGCTCCATCTCTCCAAAGATTTCGCCCGGCTTTACAATACCGTACCTCTTCATGTTTCCGTTGATAAGCTTTTCCACCGCCACTTCACCGGATTTTACGAAGTAGAAGGACTTGGACTTTGTAAATTCGGAAATAATTACGTCTCCGTCGCTGTATTTCTTTGTAAAGCGGTCAAATACAGGAAGGGAAAACTGCTTTATGGTCTTGCTCTCGTCATCGGAAGCAGTGGCAGAAGAAGAATGGCTCTTAAGCTCCATCTCTGCCTGCGAAGTAGCCTTAACACGTGCCTCTCCCAAAAGCTCCGTAATAGCATCCTTATTGGAAAGCTCGTGAATGTCGCGCAGAAGCTTTTCGCACTGGTAAACCGCAGAAAAATAGCGCTCAGAATTAAAATATGCCTTTGCAATGGCAAACATACCGTCTTCCCTGGAAGCAGCGGTATCGCGCTTTTTTAAAAGGGTCTCCGTACTGTAGTGAAGGGAACGAAGCGAACGGTTAAAACTGGTAAGCATCTTTAACATAACTTCCCGGTTTGCAGAAAAACTCTTCTCAAATTCCTGGGGAGTAAGGGCAATAACCTGGCAATCGGAAACGGCACGGGCTGTATCTGTCCTCTGTTCCTTAATAAGCGCATTCTTTACGCCAAAAAAATCACCCTGCTTAACCTGCTCTTTAATTTCCAATTCCGAAACTATATCAACTGCTGAAAGTTCAACCTTTCCGTTCTGAAGAATAAAAATTCTCTCGTCCTTGTCACCGGCAAAGAAAATTATTGAACCGGCTTTATAAGACATAACCTTTGGCATAGAATAAACCTCTCTTGCACGGAACCGGCAGAAGATTGCACCCCCCGGCAAAACAGCATCCGTACTTGCAGCAATACAAATTAAACCTTGAATTTTTATTGCCAAATTCTATAAAAATTATAGATTAAACTGAATTATAACACATTAAGATAAAATTTGCTACACATTTTTGCTGGCATTTCTTGCAAAATCACCCCGTCTGGTAAGCTATAACTAACTACCTTTTTGGACGGTACTTTTTAGGACGGTAGTCCTGCCCGCTCTACCAGCCTATTTTTTGGCTAACTCGACCGCCAACCACTTTGCGCCACCCGCTTTTCAGGGTTCCGCTTTCGCTCCATTGCTTCGCAACGGCTTCGCCGCCCTTCCAATCGGGCGTAGGTCCTTGCCAAAAAAAAACCTCCGTGGATTTTTTTGGGATCGGAGATTTGCCGGCAAATCTCCGTGCTGCTAACCCGCCATCCATGGCTTGATATGCAATATCAAGAAAGAAAAGCCCATTCCCAAGAAAAATCCCTCCATGGGCTTTTAAGTTATGGCAAGAAAGCTCTAAATCATACTCGTATTTTTCTTGCGTTGACCTTTTGCACAAAATAACTTAGAGTTAGAAAAAAAAGGAGAGAGCCATGAAGAAGAAACTTTTGCTTTTGGTAATTCTTGCGCATGTTGTGATTTTAGCTTTTCTTTATTGCAATACAAAAAACAAAAAGCTCTACAGGATATACGTACAGATAGAAAACAGTAAAGAGTGCGACTTTAACCTTTCTTTAAGTTTTAACGGAAAAATCCATACCCAGTCATCGCCGCTAAAGGCTGGTTTTGTCTTTGTGGGGGAATTTGGACGAAAGAGGTTTTCTGACCCGCAGATTGAGCAGGCGGTTAAGGAATTAAAAGTTGAGCTTACAAGAGAGGACGGGAGCCTTGCCGTGAGCAAATCTTTTTCTTTTTCTGACGGTTTTATTGTAAAGAAAGACAAGGATGAGCTTCCAGAAAGGATTCAAAGGAACGAGATTGCGCTTTTTCTAAAAGTTGCAAGAGGTGATGACGGAGGCTTTCTTCTTACGCTTGCCTCTCCGGAAGAATATGAATAGTAAGCACCATAAAACTTAAGTCTTTGATGCCTTTTGCAGACAGAGCCTAGCCCCGATTGGAAGGGCGCAAGTGGGTGCCTGCACCCCGCAGCGTTGCCGTTAGGCAATGGAGGCGAAAGCCGGAACCCTGCAAAGCGGGGTAAAATACCCTCCTTGGCATTTTTACCCGTGACTTTTCTGCAAAAACTGACCAAGCCACTTTGCAAAGAAACGACGCGCCGTCCTTGGCGCTAACAGTTTGCGGTTAGGGTAAAATGCCAAGGAGTCTGACGGAACGGAGTGACGGCACAGTTAAAGTTGCAATATGCTCCAGATGATTTCTAAAACTTTATGATACTATCTTTTTTTTCCTATATATTGTATAATAGCGCCTATGAAAACGCTAACTTTTAACGGGGGAATTTACCCTCCCGAGATGAAGGAACTTAGCCGTGAGTGTAAGATTACGGATGTTTTTCCTTCAACTAAAATGGTAACCATTCCGGTAACTATGGGCGGTGCGCCTAACACTCCCCTTGTAAAGACCGGCGATACCGTAAAGCGGGGTCAGGTCATTGCCAAAAGCGACAAATTCATGGCCGCTCCAGTTCATTCGTCCGTTTCGGGCAAAGTAAAGAAAATCCAGAATTGCCTTGTTACGGGTAGCTCTTTAGTTCCCTGCATCATAATCGAGGCAGATTCAACAGACATTTCCTCCATGGAAACAGACTTTATGCCTCCGCTTGATCCTTTTTCCTGCACAAAGGAAGAGGCTCTTGCAAGGATTCGCGATGCCGGCATAGTGGGTATGGGTGGTGCATCTTTTCCAACCCACGTTAAGCTTACGATTGCCCCGGAAAAGCATATAGAGGCGGTTCTCCTGAATGCAGCTGAATGTGAGCCTTATCTTACTATAGACGAGAGGACTTTGCAGGAAGATGCAAAAAAGGTTGTAGACGGTTTTTCCATCGTCATGAATATTGTTGGCGCAAAGGGTATTATTGTTCTGGAAAACAACAAGGCCTTTATTCAGCCTATTCTTGAAAAAGAGATTGCAGCCCAGAAGCTTTCGGATAAGATGTCTGTTGCCCTGGTAAAGACAAAGTATCCCCAGGGTGCGGAAAAGAATATTGTGGAAGCAGTTCTTAAGCGCGAAGTTAAGGCTGGTGGTCTTCCTGCCGATGCCGGTGCCGTTATCTGCAACGTTGGAACAGTTTGCGCAATAAGCGATGCCTTCCGTTTTGGAAAGCCGCTGATTGACCGTCCACTTACCATAAGCGGTGGTGCCTGCGAAAAGCCTTGCAATATCCGCGTGCCGGTTGGAACTCTTGTTGGAGACCTTATTCCCGAAGCATTTGACGTAAAGGACGGAGCCGTTGCAAAGATTGTTAGCGGTGGTCCAATGATGGGTTTTGCCATGCAGAGTCCAATGTTCCCTGTTGCAAAGGGTACTAGCGGTATAACCTTCCTTACAAAAGAAGAGACATACCTTACGGAAGAAGATCCGTGCATTAACTGCGGTCACTGTGTGGATGCCTGTCCAATGCACCTTACCCCGGTGATGATTGTAAAGTCTGTTAAGGCAGAAGAGATTGGCGATGCAAAGAAATACGGTCTTATGGATTGTATTGAATGCGGTTGCTGTTCCTATGTATGCCCGGCAAACGTACGCCTTGTCCAGAGGATTCGTCTTGGAAAGGGTATCGTAAGGAACCAGATGGCGGAAGGCGCAAAAGCGACGGCCAAGGCTGCAGCGGCAGAAGCTAAGTCCGCAACAACAGGAGGGGCAAAATGAGCGCAACTGAACCCACATCAAAATTCAACGAAATATTCCTTTCGTCAAGCCCCCACTTTACAAAGGGAGACACAACCCAGCGCATAATGCTTACGGTGCTTATTGCCATGCTGCCGGAATGCGTTTACGGTATTGCTCTTTTTGGTCTTAGGGCTTTTATAACAATCCTTGCATCCGTAACAGGCTGTATTGTATTTGAATACCTTTTCCAGAAGGCTACAAAGAAGAAGGTTACGGTAAACAATCTTTCCGCAGCGGTAACCGGCGTTTTGATTGCACTTGTCCTTCCTTCTACGGTTCCAACTTGGATGGTGCTTGTTGGAGACGCAGTTGCAATCGTGGTTGCAAAGGGACTTTTTGGCGGTCTTGGAAGCAACGTATTTAACCCAGCTTTAACGGGACGCGGCTTTATGTTCCTTAGCTTTGGCGGTGCAATGAGCGCATGGTTTGACCCGGCAACCCAGGTTAGCAAAATGAACTGGCTTCTTACAGGTCCTGCAAACGCAGATGCTGTTTCTTCTGCAACTGTGCTAAGCAAGATGAAGGCTGGTTCTTTTGTAGCAGACACAGACGCAATTGCAACTTATTTCTTTGGAAACAGGGCTGGCTGTATAGGCGAAGGTTCAATCGCACTGATTCTGCTTTCGTTTGTATTCCTTCTTGTTACAGGCATTATAGACTGGAGGGCTCCTCTTGCAATGGTGGCAACTTGCGCGGCATGCACATTCTGCTCAAGTTCATTCGACATTACACAGACGGTATTTGCCCTCTGCACCGGAGGATTAATCTTTGGCGCAACATTCATGGCAACCGACTATGCTACAACTCCGGTAACAAAACCAGGAAGACTTGTATTTGGAGCGGGCTGCGGACTTATCACTTTCCTCATCAGAAAATTTGGCGGCTACCCGGAAGGAGTTATGTTCAGTATCCTCATTATGAACTTTGTAACTCCATTCCTTAACAAACTAACTTCCCGCAAGTACGGCTACGGCAAAAAAGCGGCAGTTTACACGGGAGGCGCAAAATGAGTT
>JAGACC010000044.1 GCA_017614295.1 Treponema sp. | reverse complement strand
GGTACGAGATTTGCTGGTCCAATTCTTCTTGTGTGGTTTGTGAGTCAACGGTGATGATTAGGGAGAGTTCCTGCCCGTCCCATTCTGCTCTTGTAAAATAGCTAGATGATTCTTCTAGCGTAAATGTGCCGATCGGTGTTTCCAGGTATTTGGGGAAGGGGCTTTCTTTTGCCTGTGCGGATGCGGTTTTTTGTGTTAGGAAGAGGATGAGCAGGCTGACTATTGTTTTTGCTGTAAGGGATAGTTGTTTTTTTATTTGTGGCATATTTTTACTATAGCATGTTTTTGAGGCTTTGGGGAGGGGTGTTTGATATGGGGTGGACTGGTTGCGTTTGTTGTAAGTGGATTATCGGGTCAAGCCCGATAATGACACACTTGGTACTCGGTGATGGCGGTTTTGGGATGCCGGTAATGACAGCGTGCTTGCCATGACGTAAAAAGCCATGGATGGCGGCTTAGCAGCATGCAGGATTGCAAAGCGATTCTGCAATCCCTAAAAAAAAACAAGGCTGGATTTATTGCTCGTTCTTGCCAACCAATAAAAAGCCCATGGATGGGCGACTTAGCAACATGCAGAATTGCCTTGCAATTCTGCAATCCCTAAAAAAATCCAAGGATGGATTTTTCGAGGCGCCCTACGCGGGATTGGAGGGGCGGCGGAGCCGTTGCAAGGCAATGGAGCGGGAAAGGGACCCGCGGAACCCCGGAAAGCCCGTAAAAAAATGGCCTTTTCGGTCGAGTTAGCCAAAAAATATATGGTAGAGCAGGCAGGACTTCGTCCTAAAAATTACCGTCCCAAAAAATGAAATATTGAATGTTTTTACAAAACACGGTATATTTATTCTATTATTGTAAATATCCATACGGAGGAATATTTTTATGATTAAGACAGTAAAAGACGTTGATCTTAAGGGTAAGCGTATTGTTATGCGCGTAGACTTTAATGTTCCTATGAAGGACGGTGTTGTTCAGGATGACACTCGCATCATGGCAGCACTTCCTACAATCAAGTATATTCTTGACCAGAGCCCACGTTCTCTTGTTTTGATGAGCCACTTGGGAGACCCAAAGAAGGATGTTAAGAAGGCAGCTGAAAAGGCAGAGAAGGCAGGAAAGCCCTTTACTGATGCAGATAAGGAAAAGTTCATTAACGGAAAGAACCGCATGAAGCCGGTTGTTGAATACTTTGCATCTAAGCTTGGAAAGAGCGTTACATTCCTTCCTGATGCACTTGGACAGAAGGCAGCAATTGACGCACTTCCTGAGGGAGCTGTTGCAATGCTCGAAAACGTACGCTTCCACGCAGAGGAAACAAGCAAGGATACAGCTGAACGCGAGACAATGGCAAAGGAACTTGCTACTTACGGTGACATCTTTGTAAACGATGCATTTGGTACAGCCCACCGCGATCAGGCTTCTACTGCTACAATTGCAAAATTCATGAGCGAAAAGCCGGTTGGCGGATTCCTTATGGAAAAAGAAGTTCAGAACATTGAGCCAATGGTTACTAATCCTCCAAAGCCACAGGTTGCTATTATTGGTGGTGCAAAGGTTTCTTCCAAGATTGCAGTTCTTGAGTCTTTGATGAAGAATGCCAGCGCTCTTGTTATTGGCGGCGGTATGGCATACACATTCCTTAAGGCACAGGGACACAATGTTGGTAAGTCTCTTGTTGAGGATGATTTTATTGATACAGCAAAGAAGCTCCTTAACGATGCTGCTGCAAAGAACGTTCAGATTGTTCTTCCTGTAGACCATGTTGGTGCTGCTGAATTTAGCCCTGATGCAAAGCCGGAAGCAGTTGACGGTGTTGACATTCCAGAAAGCCTTATGGCAATGGATGTTGGTCCTAAGACTGTTGAAGAATACAAGAAGGTTCTTTCTACTGCAAAGTCTATCGTATGGAACGGTCCTGTTGGCGTATTTGAATTTGACGCTTTTGCAAAGGGAACAGAAGCTGTTGCAAGACTTGTTGCCGAAGCTACTGGCCGCGGTGCAATGACTGTAGTTGGCGGTGGAGACAGTGTTGCTGCTGTTAACAAGTTCCAGCTTGCAGACAAGATGACTCACGTTTCTACAGGTGGCGGTGCTTCTCTTGAATTCCTTGAAGGCAAGACTCTTCCTGGTATTGCAATTCTTGCACAGAAGTAAGTTCTGCTGGCAGTTATATTTCCGGGTTCTTTTGGCAGCTTGCTAAGCCCGGCAATGCTTGGCGCATGTCCTAAAAAACGTGCATCAGTAGAAAAGCCCGAGTTTTTGCGTTTTTCCCGAAGAAAAAATGCGAGCCCGGTAAGACTTGCGCATGTTCTAATAAATGTGCATCAGTAGCAGAGTCCTAGTTTTTGCGTTTTTCCCGAAGGGAAAATGCGAGCCCGTCGCGAGCAAGCAAAAACTAGCAGCGAAAGGCAAAGCCTTTCGCCTGTTACCTTTTTACCCAAAACTTGTTTACATTTAAAAATATATTTGTTCATTTTATGGAGAAGTCATCATGAATTCCTTTAAAAAGATTTTTATCCTCGCAGCTGTTCTTGTTTCTTCGCTTTCTGTTTTTGCAAGAAATTTTGACTACATTCAGCAGGGTGAGTATGCCTATTACCTGGACAACCGTGGAGGAAATTCCTTTTACCGCGGCTACCTTGTGTTCCACATGGAAGACAACACGACTCTTGTGTTCAGCAGGGCCTTGGATTTGAAATCAAAGAAGGATGTTACCTATGCCTTTGTTGTAAGGGAAGAGCAGGGAGGAATGCCTGTTCTTGTTGAGCAGCGCAATGTTCCGGGTGACGATCCCTTGTTTAGCCAGAACGTTCCTGACTTCTTGAATTTCCACGTTATGTATGCCCAGAACGACACAAAGATTGGCTACAACACTTCTTTTAACGACGAGTGGCCTGATTACACCCAGGTTTACCACTACAACAAACTTTTGCCTATGTTCCGCTTCCTTTACATTTCCAACGACAAGTATCCTAGAGCGGACTACCGCCTTAACCGGGCAGGAATTCTCCCTCAGAAGAATTCAAAGAAATTCTTTACCATGCAGCCTGTTTACTTTAAGCACGGTAAGCAGAAGGCTTCCTATTCTATCCCTGATGCAGCAGAGCAGACGGTTGAATTTGGAGGTCATTCAGTAACTCTTGACCAGAACTGGAAGGTTTCTTCCGCAAACGGCGGTAAGCTTGCCACCATGGGTATTGTTTCCGACTTGGACGCACAGTTTTCCGTAAAGCCTCTCTCTGCAAAGGGAGTGGATCTTTCAAGCCAGCCTACAAAGGAAGAAATGCTCCGCACGCTTCTTTTGCGCTCAGCAGAAAATGCAGACTTTGCAACGCTTAAGGTTTCCAACGAGGATAACGGACTTGCCCTTAGCATAGAAACTTTTGACGTGTCTTCAAAGGTATTTAACTTTAGCTACATAAAGCTTCTTGACGATGCGGTTGTTAACTTTACGACTTTTGACTTTGCCTACGAAGCGCAGAAAAAATACTTTAAGAAGATTCTTAATTCTGTAAAGTAGATCCGCTCTGCTTGGGCAGATTGATTATTGAACATTCTTTTGTTTTGATGTAATATTCGGTAACTTATTGAATTTACGAGGAGCTAGACAAATGGCACGTACACATTACATTGCAGGTAACTGGAAGATGAACACCAGCAAGGCTGAAGCCGTAAAATTGGCACAGGACTTGGTTGCATCTCTTAAGGGCAAGACAAACAAATACATGGTTGGCGTTCCCTTCGTATACCTTGATGCAGTTGGACAGGCTTTGAAGGGAAGCAATATCCTTCTTGGAGCACAGGACTGCGCAGCTACTGCAAACGGAGCTCACACTGGTGAAGTTTCTACAGAAATGCTTAAGGATCTTGGTGTTAAGAGCGTAATCCTTGGACACTCAGAGCGCCGCCACGAAATTGGTGAAAGCGATGAGCTTATTAACAAGAAGGTACGCCGCGCACTGAACGAAGGCCTTGAAGTTGTTCTTTGCATTGGTGAACTTTTGAGCGACCGCGAAGCAGGCAATGCTGAACAGGTTTGTGCATTCCAGCTTTCTGCTGACCTTGCAGGCGTAACAGAAGAGCAGATGAAGAACGTAACAATCGCATACGAACCGGTATGGGCAATTGGTACAGGAAAGACTGCAACTCCAGAAGACGCACAGGCAATCCACAAGTTTGTACGCAACTACATTGCAAAGCTTTACAACCAGAAGGTTGCAGACGAGACAATCATCCAGTACGGCGGAAGCATGAAGGCTTCTAACGCAAAGGATCTTCTTGCACAGCCGGACATTGACGGTGGCTTGATTGGTGGTGCTTCTCTTAAGGCAGACACATTTGAGCCAATCTGTGTTCTCTAATAAAGCATATTGCAGCTTCAATACATAAATGTAAAGAAGTAGCTTGTAATATCGTCTCCGCCCTCGCCGGACAGTTCAAATGAATTTGTGTGGTAGAGGACGGAGAATTTTTTTTGCCCGCCAATCTTTTTATCTTGGTCCTTGCAGAATATGTTTGAAAGCACGTACATTCCCTGCCTGTTGTCGCATACGCAGAAGAACCATTTTTCCTTTGCAGGGCTTTGAAAAAACTTTCTTGAGTAGCTGTCTTTTTTTTGAGTGTCGTTTAAGTCTCCGTGATGGGAGAAATCCGTTGAAATAAGAAGGAAATTCTTTTTTGAATTCTCTTCCGTAAAGTAGGGTGAAAGGGCTTGGGTTAGAGCTTGAGCCTGGCTTTGCTTTAGGGGAGGTTCTCCGTTTAGCGCAACCGTGCAGACCTTTGCCTTTGGAAAATATTTTGCTATGTAGGGCATGAGGGTGGAAAATCCGTGCTCTATTCTGTAGGCATTCCTGTCGTATTCAACACACAAGGTTTTTGCAAGCTGCATTTCCGTTTTTTTGTCTGTCTTTACAAGTCCGTACTTTCCTGCGTTCCATTCACATTCGCAGAGTGACCATTCCTGTGTTGAAAGTCCGTAGTGGGAAGGGCTTATTATAAAGAAGGTTTCCACTTTTCTTGCATCGGCTAAAGTCTTGAACCACTGGTCTATGCAAATTCCCGCAAGCAGATGGTGGCTTACAGTTCCTGCAAGGGGAAATGCGTCTTTGGGAAGGTTTTCTTCTATTTGTATTTCTTTTACGGGTGGTTCTGTTATTCCCTGGGAGAGCCATGTTGCTATGGGGACTTCTTTGCTGTCTTTTGAATTTTCCCCTCTTTTACAGGAAGTGGCAGTTAGGGTTATTGCTACTGCGGCTGCAAAGAGGAGAAGGAATTTTTTGTAAGCGGAAAAATCTTTTGTTTTTGCAGAACCAATCCTACGCGGGGAACTCCGTTGTAATTTACCCCCGATTGGAAGGGTTGCAAAGCAAGACCGCCTTCTGGCGGGCCGGAGCGTAAGCGGAGCCCTGGAAAGCGGGTTAGCATATTCAGGCGGGTCCTGAAAAAACAAAAGAAGAGGTATTTTCTTTTTGCCTACCATAGTTTAAAAGAGTCGTCATCTGGAAGTATGCAGTTTTGTTCCCAGAATGGCATTAGGGAAGTAAGGTCTGCATCTTTTTGGTAGACGGTCTTTTTCCACTGCTCGTCGGTTAAGCGGTTGGACGAAGGCTGCTTGAATTCGTAGTAGCTGAATCCGTAGCCGACTGCAATTCTTTTTCCGCCCTGGCTGTCGTTGAGCGGTATGTAGAGGCGGTATGGAACTCCGACTGCTGTTTCCAGGCACAATCCCAATTCTGCATTGGTGAATACGTCTGCTATGCATGCCATCTTGAACATGTCCGGATCGTCGCTGTATGTTCCGTAGGATGATTTTGCAGTGTGGATAAAGACAAGGTTTGCAAATGTTCCTGCAACTGTGCTTATCCATTTGTTTTCCTGTTCGCTGATTGGCTTGTCCTGGCATTCCTTTAGAGAGATGTCCAGCGCTTTTGCGTAGATGTCTTTTAGAGCGTTAAGTGCGTCTGATGTTTCGTCGTCCATAAGGTGGTGTGTCTTGTAAACGGAAATAAGCTTGTCTACGCTTGCAAGTGAACATTCCCAGAAGGGGACGTTTGGTTCTATGTAGTGGGTTGGCTGCGGTAGGGGTTCTGTTCTGAATGTTGGTTCTATGAAGTCGCCGCCGCCCATTTCTGCAACGGACTGCTTTACGTAAAGGATTGTGTCGTGGCGCAGCTCTGCCCAAGTTCCGTGTGCGGAAAGAAGGCTTTTTGTGTTCCAGGCTGGTGTTTCCGTAAAGTAGAATCCTGCTCCCTGTTCAAACTTTGCCTGGGTTCTTATCTGGTTTAGCACCTGGTTGTAGTAGCTTCTGTTCCAGAATTCTTTTCCTGATGATGCGAATTCTTTTTCCAGAGAGTCGAGGACTTTCTTTAGGGCAGGCATTGCTTTGTATTCTTCTATTGCAAGAAGGTTGTCTGCTGCGTGGGAACCGAGTGCCTTCATTATGTCTAGTCCTGTAACCCACATTCTTCCGTAAAGCCTTGGAGATGATACCTGGTCGTGGACGAAGGAGTCGTAGGTGAATCTTTGGCCCAGGAGCTTCCAACCCATCGGTGGCTTTCTGTTTCCCTGCTCGTCTGTTTCTGATGCTGCGTAGAAGACGGAGTTTCCGCTGATTGCCGGTGGACGGAGCTTTTCGTGGCAGAGCTTCATGAATGCAAGAAGGTTCTTTTCTTTTTTTGCCCATGACTTTAGGTCGCTTACGTTCTGCTCTTTCCAGAGGGGGAGAACATCGTTAAAGCTAAGGTCGTCGCTAAAGCCTATGAGGTCTGTGATTGGAGAGAATACTTCCTCCCATGCGGTAAGAAGGTTGGGGTTCTTGTGGACAGTGTCTATTATGAGCATTGCAGCTGGCATAAGCCTTAGGGAATCTTTTTCTACTTCCTTGTCTTCTCCTGACTGAGCAATAAGAAAGTTTATCCTGCCGTACCACATCTGTGCGCGGAAGTACTGTTCAAGGATTCCGTTCTTTGTGTAGTGGCCGCGTGGCTTGTACTGGGAGAAGTCTTCTTTTGTGCCCATTATCTCGGAAACCATGCCGCTTGCGCTCATTATCTGGTTTAGGTCTTCCTTTACGTCTTTTGGATAGGATGCGATTATGCTTTCCTTGTCTTTTTCTTTGTAGGTAACGGTCTGTTCCCAGTCGTCTGCAACAACTTTTTCCGGAACCATTGCAAGAAGTGCTTTTGGAACCTGGAAGTATTTTATTGCCAGAGCCTTTGCTTCTTCTGGAGCTCCTTGTGCGGATTCGAGTGCCGCTATGAAGTTGTCTGTTAGCTGGGTTAGCCTTGGGAGGAAGTATGTTTCTTCTGTAAACTGTAGCAGCCTGTCAAAGATAAGGTGCTGGGCGTGTGCTGCAAGGTCTGTGGTAACAAAAATTGTTGGCCTTTTACCCTCGTTCTTTAGCGATGAATAAAGAGAAATCATGTCGTCCGGGGAGGGGTAGTCCATTGGGGCTGTCTGCTGGATTGCAAGCTTGTTCTTTTCCAAACTGCCTGTTGTTGCGTCGGAGAGTCTGATGTATCCCGTGTAGGGGTAGAATTCCTTTGGAGCACCGTCTGTTCTGTAAAGTTCAGCGGTTATTTTGTTTTCTTCCAGGTTTGTGTACAAGCCGTATGATGAGCCGTAGAGGTCTGCACCGAATATGTAACCTTCCTGGCCCTTGTATTCAACAGGGTAGAAGTAGTTGTAGTTGTCCTGGAAAAGAAAGAGTCCTTCGTATTCGCGGTTTGTGTTTTCCAGGCGGTTTCCCGTAAGCTTTACTATGGAAGCAAAAGGAACTTCTGGACCTGTCATTTCTGCCGGGTTCTTTATGCTTGCTCCGTTTTCCGAAAGTTCAAATGCATCCGCTGGGTATAGGCGGCAAACCTTGCTTGCTACTACTGCTGTGTCTCCGTCTGTAATTCCCTGGGACGGAAGCTTTGCGAAGACCATCTGGTCAGAAAGGTAGTCCTTGTGGGCGTTTACTGCACTTGCTGCAAGAATTGCGTTTGGGGAAAGTTCTTCTGCGGAAGGTGAATTTTCTGCCTCTTTGCCGGAAGCCTGTCCGTTTGCTGAAGAAGAAGCTGAACCTCCTGACTGCCCGTCTTTGCCTGTTTTTTTTGAGCATCCTGAAAGCGTAAGTGTTGCCGAAAAAGCCAGCACCAGTGTAAGCGCAGATGCGGTTGCGGTACGGGATAGGGCTTTGCGCCTGAAAATCTTTTTCATCTGAAACTCCTGTATGTTGGAACCCTAAAAAATAAAAATTGGGGCTTCCTTTTAATGTGGTAAATTATAGAATATTTTGCTCTTTATGCCCATGGGTCAGATTCAACCGGGACACGGATGTCTGCAAGGCATAGTATCTCGTTAAGGAACCACTGCCCGGTTGAAGGCTTTTTGCGTAGCTTAATCTGCCTTAGACTGTCTGCCCCTCCGCTTTGAAGGTGCATTGTAGCCCAGTTTTCTTCCGGATATGAATAGGGGTTGTCGCTTACCGTTATTGTGTATGGAAGCTTTGGCTGGTAATTGTTCTGGGGAGTTGCCCCTGCAAAGAAAGACTTTACCTTGTAGCCTTTACCGCTAAGCCTGTCCTTGATGAACTGCTTTTCGTAGTTGCTTACGTTTTCCGGTCCCTTAAGAAAATCCAGCATTGCAAAAGTTTCGTCCGGATTCTGCTCGTAGTGGCAGAGGGCAAGCATAACCAAAGCGGCTGTCTTAAAAGGTGAATCCAGAGTTGCTTCTGGCAAAGACTTTAGCTCGTCCACGTTATTTGGAAGGGATGCAAATGTAAATGATTCAGAGCGGTTTCCTCCGCTTGCTTCAGACTGTAGGCCGCTGTCTGCTGACATTTTAACAAGATGCTGTTTTATAGGAACCAAGGAATTCAAATACTTCATTTTGTAACCTCCGAATATTTACGACTGATTCCGACTAGTTATAGGACAAACTAGATTATAACACGCTAAGCATGGCTTGTCTTGCTTTTACACCCGGCTTTCGTAGCGGATTTCTTAGTCAAAAGTAAAAGTGTCAAACTCTGCAATAACATTTTTGGATTCAGAAAGGAATTCAAAATAAAGAGCATGCTTACCTGTTATTCCGCATAAAAGATCCGC
>JAGACC010000370.1 GCA_017614295.1 Treponema sp. | reverse complement strand
GGGAATTGGGCTGTACAAGGCTGATTTTTGCGTTGAGTCCCAGTGCCTCGCGGAGCTTGTCGTGAATTGCACGGGAAAGGTTTTCCAGTGAAGATACTTCGTCGGAGAAGAAGCGTTCGTCTACTTCTACCTGAACTTCGAGCGTATCCGTGTTGTCTACGCGGTCTACGTTTATCATGTAGTGCGGTGTGGTTCCGTCTATTGTAAGAAGGGCTGCTTCTACCTGTGACGGGAATACGTTTACTCCGCGGATGATGAGCATGTCGTCCGTGCGTCCTGCAAAGCGCTGGATTCTTGCCATTGTGCGTCCGCATGAGCATTTGTCCGTTTCTATAGAAGTAAGGTCTTTTGTGCGGTAGCGGATAAGCGGCATTCCCTCTTTTGTAAGGGTTGTGATTACGAGTTCACCTGTTTCTCCTACCGGAACTTGCTTTAATGTCTTTGGATCGATAATTTCCGGGAGAAAGTGGTCTTCCCAGATGTGGAGGCCTTTGTGGGCATCGCAGTCAGCGGCAACTCCAGGACCCATGATTTCTGTTAGGCCGTAGATGTCGTATGCCTTGATGTTAAGGAGTTTTTCCATCTGAGCCCGCATTTCGTTTGTCCAGGGTTCAGCACCGCAGATTGCTGTCTTTAGCTGAATTTTGTCTATGAGGTTTGCGGCTTTTAGGTCTTCTGCAACGTGGAGGAGGTAGCTTGGGGTACAGGCTATTGCTGTGGCCTGGCAGTCTATCATCATGTCGATGAGCTTTTTGGTGTTTCCGGTGGACATTGGGATTACCAAGGCTCCAACGTATTCTGCGCCGTAGTGGGCACCGAGTCCTCCGGTAAAGAGTCCGTAGCCGTAGCCAACCTGGATTGTGTCGTCTTTTGTGATTCCGGCCATTGTAAGGCAGCGGGCAGCACATTCAGACCAGGTTTCTATGTCGCGCCTTGTGTATACGGCAATTTTTGGCTTACCGGTTGTTCCGCTTGAAGCATGTACGCGTACAAGTTCTGACCTTGGAACTGCTGAAAGTCCGAAGGGATAGGCCTTGTTCAAGTCTTCGTAAGTGGTGAATGGAAGCTTTTCCACATCCTCTAAACCGCGGATGTCTCCCGGTTCAAGACCTGCTTCCTGCATCTTCTTGCGGTAGTAAGGTACGTTGTGGTATACGTCGCTTACTATGCGCACCAGTCTCTTGCTTTGCAAATCGGCAAGTTCATCGCGGGACATACATTCCCGGCTTTCGTTCCAGAACATTTGTTTCTCCTATGTATAAGGCTGTACTTTTACATAGAAACAGTTTAGCATAAGTATTGAATATTGGCAATTTGCAAAAAAGATTTTTTATTTTCTTTGGAGCGCACTTATTTGTCTACTGTGCCCGGCCTGACTGCCGGTCAGTCTTATCTGAATCCCCGCTTTGCAGGGTTCCGGGGGTCCCTCCCCCCTCCATTGCTCCACTTCGTTCCGCAACGGCTGCGCCGCCCTTCCAATCGGGGCTAAGCGCCTTTTGTTTTCCATGGTTTTACAAAAGCTATATCTTGAAGAGGTCAATTTCCGAGCCAATCTGCCTAACGTTGTCCGCTACTTTTCCGGAGATTTCTGAAAGGGCACTACCCGTCTCGTTTATTCTGTCCGCACCGGCATGCATTCCATTCATACTGTCTTTTATTGCATCTGTGGAAAGCTTTAGCTGCTGAATTTCTGAAAGGATGTGCTTGTTGCCCTCCGTCATTTGCTGGGAAGCAGAGCGTACTTCCGTGGTGGAATTGTTCATGGACTTTAGGGCATCTATGATTTGTCTTGAACCTATCTGCTGCTCTTCCATTGCTCCCTTTATCTGCTCAATAATCTGGCTTGTTTCCGATATGCTGCTAGAGATTGCGGCAAAGGCTGTGTTTATCTCGCTAGAAACCGTTACAACGTCCTTGATTGTTTCCTGAATCTTGCGCAATTCCGAACCGATTGTCTTTGACTGGTTTGTTGAAGTTTCTGAAAGCTTTCGTATTTCGTCTGCAACTACGGCAAAACCGCGTCCGGCCTCCCCTGCATGGGCTGCTTCGATTGCGGCGTTCATTGCAAGGAGGTTTGTCTGCTTGGCTATGTTTGCAATGGCTTTGTTGGCTTCCTGCAGCATCTTGGACTGCTCTTCTATGCGGATGATTTTTTTGTTGGCGCTGTTCTGGGTGGTCAATCCCTCTGCTGAATGCTCCTGAAGGTTTGCAAAGGACAAAATCATCTTTCCAACGGAATTGTTTACGGAATTGATGTTGCCTATCATCTGCTCTACAGCTGCAGAAGCTTCCGTTACGCAGGAGGACTGGGATTCTATCATGCGCTCGAAGGAGTCTATGTTTGCGCTTACCTGGTTTACGCTTCCAACCGTTTCCTGTACGGAATTGGACTGTTCAAGAATCTGACCGTTAACGCTTTCTATGTTGGAGATGATTTGCGTGATTGAAGCGGCGGCATCCTGGGTTCTTGACTGAAGGGCTGTGTCTACGGAAATAAGGCTTGACTTTGATTCCTGAAGGTTTGCAACAATGTCCTGAAGCTTTTCCACAAAGGCGTTGAATCCGTTAACTACGTCTCCAATTTCGTCATTTGTTGCGGCAGGGATTCTCTGGGTAAGATCCGCGTTTCCGCTTGCAATTGTGGTGATGGACTCTTTTACGGTGATTAGCGGTTTTATAAGGAGTCTTATCAAGAAGGAAATGGCTATGACAGAAAGGATTACGGCTAGGCTTACGATTAAGTAGGTTGTGTAGCGCATTTCCTTTAGCTCGCCAAAGTATATCTCGTAGGGTGCTTTTGCAAGAACCGCCCAGTTGCTGTCCGGGATTTTTTTGTAGGATGCTATAAGGCGCTCTTTTGTTTTTGGATCAGAAAAGACTTTTATGTCTTCCTTGCCGCCAAATATGTCTGACACGACTTCTGCATCATCATCAGCATCTTCTGCAGCGTCTTCCCCCGGCTTTGCGCTTTGACTTGTGTCTGCAATTGTTGCCAGGTTGTTCCAGTTGATTACGCAGGGGTGCATTCCTCCGCCCATGTCTATTTTTTCTATTGTTTCAAGAATTGAATTCCCCACCACAACCATTACGATTGCTCCTATGGCTTTGTGGCTTTTGTTGTATACAGGAACTCCGTAATGCTGAAGGACGGAATTTGTTACCGTGCTGAATGCTGGGTCAGAAACAAATTCTTTGCCGGAAAATGATTCCTTAAAGTATGGCCTTGAAGCAAAGTTGATTTTTCTTCCGTCACCAACGATGGCGTTTCCTTCTGCGTCATAAAAGGCTACGTTTTCGCAGTTTTTGCCTATGCTGGAAGAGACCTGGCTTAGCTCCCTCTGCTTTTCTTCCAGGGGAACGGCTTCGTCCTTGATGAATGCAAGCTCTGCAAGTGCATGAAGTGTCTGGAAGTGCTTTCTGTTGATTGAGGCAATCTGGTTCACCACGTCTTGGGAAACGGAATCGATGTGGCTGTATGCGCTGCGGGTCATTCCACCGGATGCGGTCTTATAAGAAATAACTCCTATCATAAAGCTTACAACCAGGATAACGGTTATAAACATTACAAGCATTTTTACCGGCAATGCAACGCGCAACTTGCTTACTTTGGACATAAACTCACCTTCCTTGCAGAGAATAATTTATTATACCACAAGGAAAGGAAGTGTGTCCTGAATTCTTAATTTTTTTTAAGTTTTTTTTACTTTAAAAAGTCCTAATTAAAAAGTCCTAAACCCTAAAAAGAGGGGCTATTCTCCGCGGCCAAGGGCAAAGGCTTTTTTGTTAAGCTCTAGGAACTGGGGCTTTACGCATTCAGCGAGGGCTTCCAACCATTCATCTTCGCTTATGTCCTTGTAGTAGGTGGAAAAGCGTCCCATGAGGGCTATGTTTGCAGACTTTGAAGAACCGGCTTTAAGTGCCAAATCCAAGGCATCCATTGCGTCTACGTTTGCACCGGAGTCCTTCATCTTCTGGATAAGTCCTTCGGGGTATTCCGCAGTACCTGTTATTACAGGCATTGGGTCTATCTGCTGGGTGTTTACGATTACCGTTCCGCCCTTCTTTAGGCATTCAATGTAGCGGGCAGCTTCCAGTGTTTCAAAAGAAATTATATAGTCGGCTTCGCCCTTGTCTATTACCGGGGAATAAACCTTGTCGCCAAAACGGACGTATGTTACTACGCTACCTCCGCGCTGGCTCATTCCGTGAACTTCGCTTACCTTTACGTCATATCCTTTTTTTAAGGCTACACGGCCAAGCAGCTTGCTTGCTAAAAGGGATCCCTGTCAGCCTACGCCTACAATCATTACATTCGTTGTCATTCCATTAGATTATTGCAGACGGTAACTTTTGTCAATTACATCATTGATTCCAATTCTTCTTCGCTAACAAAGCCCCTTGCGCCGCCTGACTCACCGATTTTATAGGAAGCAAAGACAACGGCTCTTTGAAGGCATTCAAGCGGGGTAAGGCCCTTTAGATAGTAATGGACAAAGCTTGAAAAAAGAGCATCCCCTGCCCCGACTGTATTTACGACAGGACGGGTGTAGACGCTTTTTACAAAATGGAATTTTTGACTTGCACCGTCAAAAAGCAAGGCACCCTTTTCTCCCTGTCCCAGAACTATAGCCTTGTTCTTATACTCCCTGTGGAGTGCCAAGACAAATTCTTCCGGGGGACAAGGCAAGGCTTCGTCGCTTAGGAAAACCACGTCTGCATTTTGCAGGAACCTTTTATTGTATGAATCATGCACATCGCTCAAGACATGGACATCTGTAAAAACAGGCTTTCCGTATTTTCTTGCATTCCTTATTAGTTGGTCGTTAAAATTAATGTTGCAGACAACAATGCCGTCACATTCACCAGCATCATCTTCTATATCCTTTAGCGGAACAATTTTATCCTGAATGGATTTTAGGTCGCAGTATATTTTGCGCCTACCCTGCTCATCGAACATGATGACGGACGTACAGGTGGAGTCAAGTTCCTGGATGACGTTTTTTGTGGAGCGGCATATCTTTGAAAGCCTTTCCTTTATGAGTCCGCCGAAAGGGTCCCTTCCTATAATTGATACAGGCACAACTTCGTTTCCCAAGGAAGTAAGGGCATTTATTACGTTGTAGGCAACACCGCTTATGTCCAGCGAAACCTTGTTGAAGGCGTATTCTATAGGGGAATAGGCTACGGGAAAGTTTCCGACTGCGACATTTGTTTCTATATTGATTAGTCCGCTTACCAAAATCTTCATGTCTGCACAACTCCTGAGGCAATTTGTCTCTTTGCGAAAAAAAACGGTCAGTCAAAGTTCCTTCTGCAAACAGAGCCTAGCCGGGATTGGAGGGGTTGCGCAGCAAGACCGCGAAGCGGGCCGGCCGGAGGGTAAGCCCCGGAAAGCCCGTAAAAGTTTCATTCCTGCAAGAATTGCAGGCAGTTTACCATGCAATACGCTCCAAAAGAAAAATTTAGAGGATATAGCGCTCAAGGTTCTGGTCTTTTACAACGTCCTTTAAGCGGTCATCAACCCAGGCACGGTCCACGGTTACTGTTTCTCCATTGTGGCGGTCTGCGTCAAAGCTAAGGTCTTCCAAAACGGTTTCCATAATCGTATGCAGACGGCGCGCTCCAATGTTTTCTGCACGGGAATTTACGTCTTCTGCTATAAATGCCATGCGGTCTATTGCTTCGTCCGTAAATTTGAGCGTAACTCCTTCCGTAGCAAGCAAGGCTTCGTACTGCTTTACAAGCGCATTCTTTGGCTCTGTAAGGATTCTCTTGAAGTCTTCTTTCTTAAGCGGTTCAAGCTCTACGCGCAAGGGGAAGCGTCCCTGGAGTTCCGGGATTAGGTCGCTTGGAGCTGCAACGCTAAAGGCACCCGCACCAATAAAGAGTATGTGGGTTGTATTTACCACGCCCCATTTTGTGTTTACGTCGCTGCCTTCTACGATTGGAAGAATGTCCCTCTGAACACCTTCACGGCTAACGTCCTGCCTTGAACCTTCACCGCCCTTGGTAGCGATTTTGTCTATTTCGTCTATGAAGATGATTCCGCTCTGCTCTACACGGCTCTTTGCCTCGTCTGCAACCTTGTCGCTGTCCGTTATGCGGTCAAGAGTCTGAGCCATAAGGATGTTTCTTGCTTCCCTTACCGATACGTTCTTTACGCGGCTTTTTCCACCGGAGAACATTTCCTGCAGCCCCGCAATTCCTTCTTCAAAGTCCGCAGGGTTTCCGCCGCTTAGCATTTCCATTCCGAACCTTGGCTGCTGATGGACCGTTATGTCCACCATGCGGTCTTCAAGCTTTCCTTCGCGGAGCATTGCACGGAATTTTTCCCTTGTTTCGCTCATGCCCTTGTTTTCTTCCGGGGTCTCTTCCTTGGCTGCTGCTTCCTGAATTTCTTCTTCTTCATTCTCGCCGGGTTTTGGCATGTCAATACGGATAAGGCTTCCCTGAACAGGCGCATCGCTTCCGAATATGTTGCCTGAGATGTGTACGCTTGGCTTTTTTGCTTCTTTCTTAGCTTTTTTACTTGAGCTTCCGGGCAAAAGCAAATCCAAGAGTGACTCTTCCACCATGGGGACTGCCTTTTCGCGGAGCTTTTCCTGGGTTTCTGCCTTTACCATGTTATAGCCAACAGCCATAAGGTCGCGGACCATGCTTTCTACGTCGCGTCCAACATAACCAACTTCCGTGTACTTTGTGGCTTCCACTTTTAAAAATGGTGCTCCACAAAGCTTTGCAAGGCGGCGTGCTATCTCTGTTTTTCCAACACCGGTTGGTCCCATCATCAGGATGTTCTTTGGCGCAACCTCTTCGCGGATTTCTTCCGGTAGCTTTATTCTGCGCTGGCGGTTCCTGAGTGCAACTGCAACAAAGCGTTTTGCCTTGTTCTGTCCTATGATGTAGCTGTCCAGCCTGCTAACAATCTGTGCCGGGGTAAGTCCGTCCGGTATTCCTTTTGCGGCTGGATTTTCGCTTGGTGTAATCTGAGTCTGGGGGGTAATGCTTTCTTCCATGCTTTATTCCTGTTTATTCCTATTCGATTCCTATTTGCTTCCTGTTTGCGTCCTGTTTGCTACAGCTCTTCCACGACCACATTGTTATTTGTATAGATACATATCTGGCCCGCTATCTTGAGTGATTTTTCCGCGATTTCCTTTGCACCCATATCGGGGTTTTCCATATAGGCAAGTGCTGCCGCATAGGCATAGTTTCCACCAGAACCGATTGCTATAGCGTCATTTTCCGGCTCTATAACGTTTCCGTCTCCAGAAATAAGCAGAATCTTGTTCTTGTCTGCAACTAAAAGCATAGCCTCAAGCTTACTCATGTAGCGTTCCGTGCGCCAAAGCTTTGCAAGTTCCACCGCTGAACGTGAAAGGTCTCCGTTGAATTCCTTTAGCTTGTCTTCAAATTTATCAAAAAGCGTAAATGCGTCTGCAACTGAGCCTGCAAAACCCGTAAGCACCTTGTCCCCGTAGATTTTGCGGACTTTGCGGGCATTTCCCTTTACAACAGTGTTTCCGGCTGTTACCTGACCGTCTCCTGCCATTGCAACAGTTCCGTTCCTTTTTACTGCCAAAACCGTCGTGCTTCTTATTTTATTTTCTTCTGACATAAGAACTCCTAAAAAGTCTTGCCCCAAAAGCACACAGAAAAACTGACTGTGACCGCTTCCGGACAGCTTGTATTTTACAGTTTTTTAATAAACCGGTTCGGAAACTTCAGTTTCAGAACCGGTTACTCTGAAATGCGATGTTTAAAATCGCGCTATTTTAGCGATTTTAAACTCGCAACCTGTGAGGGAACATAGTTTCCGAACAGGTCTAGTCCTGCTTTCCCGAATGCGGGAAGGCCTGCTTGTAAACTTCCTTTAGCCTCTCCGTAGTTACGTGGGTGTAGCGCTGTGTCGTACTTATGCTCGAATGCCCAAGCATCTCCTGCACCGCACGAATGTCCGCCCCGGCAGTAAGCATTGCCGTTGCAAAGGTATGTCTAAAGGCATGGGGAGAAACGTGCCTGTTGGTCCCTTCTACACCCGAATATCTGCTTACGATATACCAAATTCCGTGTTCGCTCAAGGGGGTTCCCTTTTGGTTCAGAAAGACTTCCTCCACCGGACTGCCACCGTCTTTTTCCCTCTCAGGAAAGCGGCTCTTCCGTTCTGCAAGATATGCCTGCAAAGAAGAAACTGCATCCTTTTCAAAATAAACCCGCCTGTCCTTCCTACCCTTACCGGTAACAAGTGCAGTCTTAAAATCCGGCGAAAAATCCCCAAACTTAAGATGGGCAAGCTCCCCTACACGGCAACCAGAAGAATAAAGCATCTCGAACAAGGCCCTGTCCCTGCTTTGCCACAAAAGAGGCTCCTTTTCCGGCTCTATGCACAAAGCATCCACTTCCGTACCAGTCATGAACCTGGGAAGGTGCTTTGGTGCCTTTAGCGTCTTTAGCTCAAGAGAGACATTACTTTTAATATAACCAAATTTCTTGCAATAGGCAAATAATCCTCTAACTGCGGCTATAAAACGGTTTATGGAGACACTTCCGTATTTTTTGCGGCTAAGCCAACCAACGCAGCTCCGTAAATCTTCCAAAGTAAGGTCTTTTAGCGGTTTTTCCGGAGCAAGAATCTCCTTTAGGTGCTTAAAGTCTTCTCCATAGCCTTTTACGGTGTTTTCTGAAAGTCCGCGGACAGATTTTATGTACAAAAGGTATTCGGCACAGCATTCTTCTATGGAAACGGGGGCTTCGCTTGCCAAATCAGACCGATTTTCTGCATTTTCCTTGCCAACAAACATTAACTTGCCTCCTACCATGTTATTTTCGGAAGAAGAAGGGCAAAAAAAATACGGATTCTTGTGTTTTTCTGGACGTAACTTCCTTATTCAACATCCGTCTTTCGGCTAAAACCGGGAATCCATGCCTATGCAAAACCGGCTTTCCAGGGTTCCGGCTTACGCCTCCATTGCCTCCGGCAACGGTCTTTCGCCCGCCCTTCCAATCCGGCGTAGGAATCTTCCAGCCATGCCTTTGCAAAGCCCAGCCAGAACTTTAGACATTCACGACTCCCCGAGCATTTTAGAACCGCAAGAACCGCCAAGACTCACAGAAAGCCCAAACCGTCAAGCCTAAAAGCGTCAACTCTTCCGCAAAAGCCCGCCAAATTTGCCATTCCGCTTAAGCAAAAGATAAAATCCCAGGCATATCAAAGAAGACAAAAGCGAGCCAAGAGCCGGAGCCCATCCCATCGGGTAAAGCGTATCAGGATAGTACTTTGCGGCAAGAGCAGCACCCGGTATGCGGACAAGTAAAATAGAAATTATGTTGTGGATAAAAGACAAAACCGAATACCCGTAAGCGCAGAAAAATCCGCTGAATGCAAAGTGGAAGGCCGCAAAGAAGCAGTCGAACACGTAAGAGCGCAAATACTGAGCCCCCAAGCCAATGACCACCTGATCGCGGGTGAACAAAGACATAAACGGTAAGGCCGCCAGCTGGAAAGCAAGAGCAAAAAAAGCCCCAAAAGAAGCAGCAATAACCATGCCCCAATAAAGAGTGTGCCTAGCCCTATCGTGAAGACCAGCCCCCATGTTCTGAGCGGCAAGAGCAGAAATTGCGCTAAGCATGCTGGAAGGAACAAGGAAGAGGAAGCATATTATCTTTTCAACAATTCCAACCGCAGCAGCAACGCTAAGACCCCTGGAATTTGCAATAATCGTTATTACAAGAAAGGAAACCTGAATAAAACCGTCCTGAGCAGAAACCGGAAGCCCTATCTGCAAAAGCCCCTTCAAAACCTTGGCGTCTACCCTAAAGTCTCCCCCCAAAATCCTTACGCATGCCCTACTTCTTCCGCGGACAAAAAGCACGGACAAAGCAAGAAAAGCGCTGAATGCCTGGGAAAGAACCGTCGCAATGGCAGCACCCTTAGCACCAAGAGCAAGAGGCCCCATAAAAACAAGGTCAAGAATTATGTTAACAAAACAGGAAGCCGCAACAAAATAAAGTGGCCTCTTTGAATCCCCCGCCCCACGGAAAACAGAAGAAGCAGAATTATAAAGCGAAATAAAAGGAACTCCCAAAAAGCAAATCCCAAGATAGGAAAGAGTCTCCAAAACCGCCTCTGGAGGGGTCCTCATAAGGTCTACAATCCGTGAGCAAAAGACAAGAAGAATTGCAGTTGCAAAAACAGAAAAAAGCAAAAAGACTACAAGCGAATTCCCTGCGCACAAACCAGCGTCCCGTTCCTTGCGAGCGCCAACCGCCCGGGCTGTAAGAACCGTCGTTCCCATTGCAAGCCCCGCAATAATAACCGTAATCATGTGCATTATCTGGCTGCCAACAGAAACCGCAGTTATAACATCCGCCCCGTTAAACTGACCCGCAATAAAAAGATCCGCCATGCCGTAAAGGG
>JAGACC010000369.1 GCA_017614295.1 Treponema sp. | reverse complement strand
TTGCAATACAGCTGTCCGTCATTCCTTACGGTGCAAAACTCTTTTGTAAGGTTTCTAACAACCGCAAGATTTAGAACAGAATCGCCTATGAATTCCAGAATCTGATAGTTCAGAATTTTTCCATTAGTGGCTGTTGTTACGGAAGAAGAGACAAAGGCTTGCTCCAGAAGAGTGCTGTTCTGAAAGTTATAGCCTATTCTGTATTGTATTTCTGTTAGGTCGCGCATTTTCATGGTACTGCTCTATATTATAGCATAAATTAGCAATAACTTTGCATTGCAACTGTTGTTACCGGATTTTATTGGTCAAATAAACCTACGCGGGATTGGAGGGGCGGTGTGTAAAAAATTGCCTCCATGCAATTTTTTACACACAAGTTTTCTTACGAAAACTTGCAAAGTCTTTTCTGCAAACACGTGACGCGCCCTCCATGGCGCTCCTTGTTAAACTTAGTAAAAAAAATGGCAAGATGTTGGGGGCAGCCGGGGAATAAATTGGTGGAGCAAAGCCTTTACCGTCCAACAGCGATTGCCAAACTGCAGTTTTTGACAGACGCAGTTTTATCTTGACATTTTAGGCAAAAGTGTCAATAATAGGGGGATTTTGGCCCGAATTTGATATTTTACTTTCTTTGCTGCCTTTGTGCTTGGGGCTTTGGAGGATTTGAATGAATTTATTGGGAAGATTTACGGATTGCAATCTTGATGCAGACTACGACGAAGTAAAAAAGAATTTTTCGCTTAAAATACCGGCAAACTTTAACTTTTCCTATGATGTTATAGATGTTTATGCAAAGGAAGAGCCTAACAAGCAGGCTATGGTCTGGTGCGATGACGAGGGCGGGGAAAAAATCTTCTCTTTTAAGGACATTTCAGAAATGTCAAAGAAAACCGACAACTTTTTTGTTCAGGAGGGGGTTAAGAAGGGTGACAGGGTATTGCTTTTATTTCGCCGCCGCTACGAGTTCTGGTGGATTGTTCCAGCCCTTCACAGAATTGGTGCGGTTGTAATTCCTGCTACTACCCAGCTTTTAAAGCACGATATAGTTTACCGCAACAATGCCGCAGACATAAAGATGATTGTTGCCCTGGACAATAAGCAGATAGAAGAAGAGATAGAAGCCGCATTGCCGGAGTCTCCTTCCGTAGAAAAACTGGTTACTGTTTCCGGTCCAAGGGAAGGCTGGGTGGATTTCCATGCAGAACTGGAAAAGCTGTCTTCTGACTTTGACCGCCCGACTGGAGATGCCGCAACAAATAACGAAGACCCAATGCTTATATATTTTACAAGCGGAACTTCCGGTTACCCAAAGATGGTTGCCCACAACTTTTTGTATCCGCTTGGCCACATCATTACCGCAAAGTATTGGCAGCGCGTAATAGACGGTGGACTTCACTGCAGCGTAGCGGAGACCGGTTGGGGAAAGGCTGTATGGGGTAAGCTCTACGGCCAGTGGATTTCCGGTTCTTCCGTTTTTGTTTACGACCTTCTTGGCTTTACTCCAAACCTTTTCTTTTCCAAGATTTCTAAGTACAAGGTTACGACCCTTTGCGCACCGCCATCTGCATACCGCTTTTTGATAAGGCAGGATTTGTCCAAGTACGACCTTTCCAACCTAAAGTATTTTGTTACTGCCGGAGAGGCTTTGAACGACGAAGTATTCAATAAGTTCCTGGAAAAAACTGGCCACGAGATGAGGGAAGGCTACGGTCAGACGGAAACAACCCTTGCTGCGGGAACATTCCCCGGAATGAAGGTTAAGCCGGGTTCAATGGGTAAGGCAGCCCCTGGATTCGATCTTGAGATTGTTGACGAAAACGGCAAGCACTGTGCTCCAAACGTAACCGGTAACATGATAATTCATCTGGACAAGGTTAAGCCGGTTGGGCTTTTTGGCTGCTACTACAAGAACGAGACCCTTACCAAAGAGGCCTTGGGTGGAAGCGTTTACAATACAGGCGACCTTGCCTACTACGATGAAGACGGCTACATCTGGTTTGTTGGCAGACAGGATGATGTTATAAAGAGCACCGGTTACAGAATAAGTCCTTTCGAGGTAGAGAGCGTTTTGATGCGCTTCCCCGGAGTTCTTGAATGTGCTGTTACTGGTGTTGCAGACAAGAGCCGCGGTCAGATTGTAAAGGCTACTATTGTTCTTACCGAGGAATACAAAAACCGCAAGGACGGTCTTGAAAAAGAGATTATGACTTACGCAAGGTCAAATCTTGCAACCTACAAGATTCCCCGCCTTATAGAATTTGTTGATGAGCTTCCAAAGACTATAAGCGGAAAAATCCGCCGTGTGGAAATCCGCCAGAAAGATCAGAAATGATTTTTTAACAAGGCATAAAGATAAAGCTTTTAACACTAATGCTTTTAATAAAAATGCCTTTACTACAAATGCTAACAGGAGTTTTGCTATGAAAAAATTTATTCTTACGCTCGCTTTTATGATCGCTTCGGTCTGCGCTTTTGCAAGTCTTGCAAGTGATGCAATAAAAACTTTCTTTGCAAAAGGAAATTGCGTTACCATAGATATTCAGATGATTATAGGAAATAAAGAAACAGTCTCTGTCTTTTCCGCAATTCCAAAAGAAAAGGTTTCCATGCTTTGTGTTGCAAATGGCAATGCTGACGGAAAGGCTGTAGATGCCATAGGTTTTGTTATTGAGGGCAGCGGATTTAATATTCCCATGAAATATGTAAAAAGCATTACAAATGATTCATACGGCAATGTTGTAATTACGCTTATTCCGCTTGATGAAAAAAATGGTGACAAAGAAATAGCCAAGGCAATAGAATATTTGCTTTCGAATGTTTTTTAGCATAAGTTTGTAAAATGGTTGGGACGAAGGAGCATGGGGGAAAATAATAAGCTTGTTAAAATTTCAAGTCTGATTTTTTTGGCAATGGCAGGATTTCTTTCCTATTATGCAGAAGTCCTGATTCATGGTTGGGAAGGCCTTTTGTGGGTGATGAACTTCTATTGGACTTTTCTTTTTCTTCCCTTTGCTTTTTGCGCCTGGATAAAAGTTT
>JAGACC010000368.1 GCA_017614295.1 Treponema sp. | reverse complement strand
GTAATTGCAACAAGCTTTGTCTTTGCAGTAATCTTGGATTCCCATTCAGCCTGTTCAATAATTCCGTCGTTACCGCATTCAAGGAATACAAGACGTGCCTTCTTAGCCTTGCACACCATCTGCCAGGGAAGCATGTTTGAGTGGTGCTCCATTGCAGTAACAACTATCTCGTCTCCCTCGCCAACATTGGAAAGCGCCCATGTGTAAGCAACAAGGTTAAGGCTCTCCGAAGCGTTTCTGGTAAAGATTATTTCTTGTGCGGAGCTTGCGTTCAAAAAAGATGCGACTGTCTGCCTAGCCATTTCGTAGCGGTCCGTTGCCCTAATGCTAAGACCGTAAAGACCTCTAAGCGGGTTTGCGTTATCGTTCTGGTAAAAATCCTGAATTGCCTTTGTAACGCTAAGCGGACGCTGGGTTGTGGCGGCATTGTCAAAATAAACAAGACCTTCGTTTGCAGGACTTGTAAAAATTGGAAAGTCTTTGCGCAAGTCGCTTAAATTCATCTACAGATCTCCCTCTATAAAATCCCTTATTCTTCCGTTAAGCTCTTCATCCGGAATGTGGCGGCATACAGAAAAAATCTTTGCCCTGATCATAAGGTTCCGTACAGCCTTTTCGTCAAGACCGCGGTTCTTAAGGTAGAACATAACGTCCTTGCCAAGCTTTCCTATGGAACATCCGTGCTGACCTTCCACATCCTCTTCGTCGCACAAAATTACCGGAAGGCTCTTGTTGGTTACATTCTCATTAAGAAGAAGAACCCCTTCGCTTTCGTTACCCTTTGCACCACGGCAGCCGTTAACAAAGTCTATCGTTCCCCTCCAGCTCTTCTTTGCAGAATCTGCAACAACGCCTTCAGCAGTAACCTCGCTCTTTGTGTCTCGGCCGGTATGGCGGACAATATAGTTTATGTCATATTCAGCGGATTTTTTTGCAAAGTAGCCTTCCTGCCCCAAAGCAGACGCCTGGTACCCTTCCAAAAGCTGCATGCTACCGGAGAAGACCTTGCCACCGCCAAGCTCAAGCTGGGTAACTTCCACCTCTGCACCATCGGCATTGCAAGTTCCGACCGCAGTAAAATTAACAAAACCGGCAGAAAGCATATTCACCGTAACAAGATGAACCTTTGCATAGGAAGACGCAAGTACGCGGATCCTTGCTCCAAAAACGCCCTCGCTTGCCTTCTTGGAAGAAAAGTCAAATATAAAGACAGATGATGAACCTTCGTCCGCATCTATAAAAAAGTCAGCCGCAGTCTGGGAACAGTCCGCTATGTCAAAGGAAACGTTAACCGGATTCTGGTTCTTAGAGCCGGCATTGACGGTAAAAAGATTAAGCGGAAGATTCTTTTCCTTTGCAAAAGAGTCAAAGGCCTTGTCAAAGTCCTTACCCATCTGGGTTGCAATAGAAGAAGCCTTTGGGTTAAGGGAAGAAGCCCCCTCTGCAATCTTGGCAAAGGATATTCCACCACCGGTTCCCCTTACGGATGCGTCCGCAGCAGAAGAAAGTGATGCGTCCAGGTGACCGTGGTTTATGTGAAGGTGGTGCCAGGTAAGGCTTGGAAAATTGTTTACGTCCAAATTGAATACAGTGCTTGCCATTACAGGTTTCCTTTCATCTCAAGACGGATAAGATTGTTCATCTCCACCGCATATTCCAGCGGGAGTTCCTTGCTTACCGGGTTGGCAAATCCGCTTACGATTGTAGCCCTTGCCTCTTCCTCGCTCATTCCCCTGCTCATCAGGTAGAAAATAGCCTTGTTGGAAATGCGTCCAATCTTTGCCTCGTGCCCTATGTCGCAGTCATCGGTCATTATGTTCATTGCGGGAACGGTATCTGAACGGCTCTCTTCGTCCAGCATAAGGCTTTCGCAGTTAACGCTAGACTTTGAACCGCTTGCGCTCCTGTTAACAACTATGGAAGAGCGGTAGGTGTTGCGGCCTCCGCTTTTGCTTATGGACTTTGTATTGATAACGCTGGAAGTGTTTCTTCCTATATGAATCATCTTTGCGCCGGTGTCCAGATCCTGCCCCTTTCCGGAGAAGGTAATTCCAGTAAATTCGCAAAGGGAGTTGTTGCCCTTTAGGATAGTGGTCGGGTAAAGGTAAGAGATGTGGCTTCCAAAAGAACCGGAAACCCATTCCATCTTAGCACCCTCTTCCACAACTGCACGCTTTGTGTTCAGGTTGTACATGTTCTTGGACCAGTTTTCTATTGTACTGTAGCGCAGCCTTGCGTTCTTCCTTACATAAAGCTCTACGCAGCCTGCATGAAGGTTTGCAACATTGTACTTTGGAGCCGAACACCCCTCTATAAAGTGAAGGTCTGCCCCTTCGTCCACAATTATAAGCGTATGCTCAAACTGCCCAGCCCCAGCCGCATTAAGACGGAAATAAGACTGAAGCGGAATCTTTACGTGAACACCCTTTGGAACATAGACAAAGCTTCCACCGCTCCAGACAGCCCCGTGAAGAGCCGCAAACTTGTGGTCTGTAGGAGGAACAAGATGCATGAACGTTTCCTTTACAAGATCCGCATAGGGACCGGTAAGAGCGCTCTCCATATCCGTATAGACAACGCCCTGCTCTGCAACCTCGTCCTTTACGTTGTGGTAGACAAGCTCGCTGTCGTACTGGGCACCAACACCCGCAAGGCTTTCCCTCTCGGCTTCCGGAATACCAAGTTTTTCAAAAGTTTCCTTAATATCCTTTGGAACATCCGCCCACTTTGCCGCCATCTGTGTCTTAGGCTTTACGTAAGTTACAATCTTCTGAATGTCAAGGTCGTGAATGTCCGGACCCCAGTCAGGCTCATTGGTCTCGTTAAAAATCTTAAGGCACTTAAGACGCCACTCCTTCATCCAGGCAGGGTCATTCTTTTCCTTACTGATTCGTTCTATAATAGACTCGTCAAGACCTTTGCGAACCTTAAAAAAGTCCTCGTACTTCTCTTCGTAGCTAAAATTGTATATTGACTGGTCAAGATCCTTAACCTCTGTTTTCTCTCTCTCAGACATTACGAAAGGCCTCCGTTAGCCGCGTTCATCTTTACGGCATCCATTGCGGCCTTTGCAGCAGCGGCAAGACGTTCCCTGCGCTCTGCATCCTTTATTTCCTGAGGAATAAACTGGTCAAAACCTTCCGCATTAATCTTCTGAACCAAAGAAGCATCCCCTGAATGGACAATGCGACCCTTTACGATAATATGAGTATAGTCAACATTAAGGCTTTCAAGAATCTTAGTTGAATGGGTAATAATCAAAAGAGCACCGTTATTCTTCTTCTGGTACTCCAAAATTCCCTTGCTAACAGTGCGGACAGCGTCAACATCAAGACCGGAATCCGTCTCGTCAAGAATTGCAAGCTTGGGCTTAAGCATTAAAAGCTGCAGAATCTCCGACTTCTTCTTTTCACCGCCGGAAAATCCCACGTTAAGATCGCGCTCTGCATAAGAAGAAGCCATATTAAGAACAGCCATAGACTCTTCCAGCTCCTTCTTAAAAGCCATAAGCTTTATCTTCTGACCGGAAATCTGCTGCATGGAAGAGCGTATAAAAGACTCAAGAGAAACACCTGGAACCTCAAGCGGATCCTGGAAGCTAAGGAACATACCCTCCTTTGCCCTTGCATCCGTAGAAAAAGGAGTTATATCCTTTCCGTTAAAAACAATCTTGCCGCCGGTAAGCGTATACTCCGGGTTACCCATAAGCGTATAGCCAAGAGTAGACTTTCCTGCACCGTTTGGACCCATAAGTACATGGGTTTCTCCGCTCTTTATATTCAATGAAACATTGTGAAGTATTTCCTTTGCACCGATGCTTGCGCTTACGTTCTGAATTTCAAGCAGATTTTCCGCCATGTTGAACTCCTGTTTAAACCGCACGGGAATTTACAAGCGGTTTGCTAAGGTATAGTTGGGAATCCCCAAGCTAAAGCAAGGAGACTCCCTTTTAGAAAAGTACACTCATAATGTACTGAATTTTCCGTAAATTCGGCAACAGTTTAGCACAAAACAGAATCTATTGCAAATTCTGCAAAAGCCAAGGGAATGCCGACTCAAAGTCTACGCCGTACCAGTTGTGGTCTGTGTGGGCCACGGTATTCTTTATGGAAAGAACCGTAAAGTCCGCCGCAAGCTTAACAGCCTCCTCAAGAGACTTGCCAAGAACAACAGCGCTAAAGGCAACGGAAGCAAAAATATCGCCTGTACCGTGGAATTTAGCCGGAATAAGCTCGTGGAAGTATTCCGTAAACTCTCCGGAAGCAGAATCAAAGGTAATTACGCCGCAAAGCCCCTTCTTGTAGCCAACGCCCTTAAGAATAACCTTCTTGGAGCCAAGCTTTGCAAGTTCTTCCAGCAAGTTGCGTATGTATTTTTCATCGTAGTCGTCACCAGGGTAAGGCTTATCCAAAAGCAGGGTTGCCTCTGTAATATTAGGGCAAATAACGTCCGCAAGACCGCAAAGCTTAGCCATGGCAAGAGCAAATTCGCGGGTAAAACCAGGGTAAAGCTTACCGTTATCCGCCATACAGGGGTCAACAAAAAGAGTCTTTCCCTTGCCAAAGTCGCTAAAAAGCCCCTTCATAAGATCAAGCTGCTCAAAAGAACCAAGGTAGCCGGTGTAAATACCGTCAAAACCTATATTCTGTTCCTTCCAGTGAGACGTAATCTTGCTAATCTCGCCAGTCAAATCGTGGAAAGTAAAATTCTTAAAGCCTGTGTGAGTAGAAAGCACGGCAGTCGGAATAATTGCAGATTCAATGCCCATAGCGCTAATAATTGGGAGAGCAACGGTCAGAGAGCATTTTCCTACGCATGAAATGTCTTGGATTGTTACGATACGCTTCATCCTAAAACCTCTGTTTCTTGAAATTGAGACACTATAGCAGTTTTTTCATACTTATTCAATAGGTATTTTATTTTAAGGCACGCCCCCGTCATTCCGAACTGTTTCTGAATCCATACACCTTTTGCATTTTTATACATTTCTGGAGCATATTGCTATTAAAACTGCCCCTTCGGGGAACACTATGCATACGCGCTTTCCGGGGCTTGCCCTCACGGCCGGTACCCTTCGGGTACTTGCTTCGCAACCCCTCCAATCGCGGCTAGGTTGCATGGGCATAAGAAAATCTGCAAATAACAAATAACTGTCACCCTGAACTTGATTCAGGGTCTGTACACCCAAAAGAAACATGTCATTCCCGTTTTACGCCACGGGAATCTTTTTAGAAAAACAGTGTCAACGGACAAGACCTAACACTAAACCGTCATGCTGAACTTGATTCAGCATCTATATATGTTAGCAAAGAAATGTCATTCTCCTTTT
>JAGACC010000367.1 GCA_017614295.1 Treponema sp. | reverse complement strand
TGATTATGACACTGTCTCTAAATGGGCAGCAAATCACATTGCTTCAAGAATCAACGAAGCAAATCCTACAAAAGACAAACCATTTGTAATCGGACTTCCTACTGGCTCTACTCCGCTTGGAACTTATAAGGAGCTTATCAATCTTTATAAAAAGGGAAAGGTTTCTTTTGAAAATGTTGTTACCTTCAACATGGATGAATATGTAGGAATTCCGGAAGATCATCCTGAAAGTTACCATAGTTTTATGTGGAATAACTTTTTTAGTCATATAAATATCAAAAAAGAAAATGTTCACATCCTTAACGGAAACGCAAAGGACATCAAAAAAGAATGCGAAGATTATGAAAAAGCAATCAAAGACGCAGGCGGAATTAAACTTTTTATGGGAGGAGTTGGAGTTGACGGCCACATCGCATTTAATGAACCAGGCTCTTCTCTTGCAAGCCGTACAAGACAGATGACACTCACACACGACACAATCATCGTAAACAGCCGCTTCTTTGACCACGATATAAACAAGGTTCCAAAGACTGCCCTTACAGTTGGGGTTGGAACAGTATGCGACTCAGACGAAGTTATGATTTTGATTACAGGCCACAACAAGGGCCTTGCATTAAAGCACGCCGTAGAAGAAGGAATCAGCCAGATGTGGACCGTAAGCGCCCTTCAGATGCACCCGAATGCCGTAATTGTCTGCGACGACGACGCTACCGACGAACTCAAAGTTGGAACCGTCAAATATTTTAAGGATATTGAACAAAAGAACTTTAATAATGAAATATAAAAAATAAGACCGCTTCATTCGAAGCGGTCTTATTTATAACTATATATTCGCAAGAATTTTTTTTGGAATGAAAAACTGCTGTCTTATTAATAATAATTCAAGACTTGCATTTAGAAACATTGACATATGACAGTTAATACCTTAAAATCTAGTCAGATTGACTAAGACTAACCTGACTAAGTATGTAAACACATGGAGGCCAATATGTGTAAGATGAATGTTTTAGAAGCCAAAACAAATTTTTCAAAAATCATAGCATTGCTGGAACGCAGGGAAGAAAAAGAAGTAATAGTTGCAAGAGCCGGAAAACCTGTTGTAAAGATTACGCTTTATGAAGAGCCTGATGATATTTCCAAAAGAATCGGAGTCGCTGCAGGAAAATTTGTTGTACCTGATGATTTTGATGAACCTGATGATGAAATTGCCCGAATGTTCGGCATGATTGATTAATGTGTAAGGAGAGAAAATATATGAGACGAAATGAAATTTTACTGGACACGCATATTATTCTTTGGGCTATTTCCAAAGATAAACGATTAACACATAAAATACGAAGTTACTTACTCAATCCCAACAATGATATTTATTACAGCATCGCCTCTATGTGGGAAGTTCAAATCAAATACGACAGGAAAAAACTGCCTGTTTCCGGTATAGAGTTTATGCATTATTGCGAAGAATCCGGTTATCACAAGCTACCAATAGACGATTTACATGTAAAAGAGCTTGCCGGCTTAGAACGCGATGAAGCAGCCCCTCCACATAGTGATCCTTTTGACCGCATAATACTTTCGCAGGCCAAGGCAGAAGGCTTTACCTTTTTGACCCATGACCCTTTTTTCCGCGGTTACAATGAGCCTTGTGTGGTAGAAGTTTAGACTGCTTCAATTTTATAATTCTTTCATAAAAAAAGACCGCTTTATTCAAAGCGGTCTTTTCATTTATAAGGGTCCTTCTAGAGCCTCAGAAACCCCGGCAATTACAAGCTTGCATGAGCCGCACGGTCAGATTACTGCCCGTGTTCTTCGAGTTTGCAAAAGCAAACTCGACGTAGCCTTACAAGCTAGCGTGGCATGTACGAGCGATAACGTCGTCCTGCTGTTCTTTTGTAAGGTTGATGAAGCGAACGGCATAACCTGAAACGCGAACTGTGAAGTTTGCATATTCTGGTTTTTCTGGGTGTGCCTGACAATCCTTAAGTTTTTCAACACCGAATACGTTTACGTTCAAGTGGTGAGCACCTTTGTGGAAGTATCCGTCGAGGATATTTACAAGGTTGTCAATCTGTTCGTTTTCATCGTGTCCCAAAGCAGATGGGTTGATTGTCTGTGTATTTGAAATACCGTCCAAAGAATATTTGTAAGGTACTTTAGCAACAGAGTTCAAAGACTTAACCAAACCTTTTGTTTCTGCACCGTATGATGGAGAAGCTCCTGGTGAGAATGGTGCGTGTGCAGGGCGTCCGTTTGGAAGAGCACCTGTAGCCTTACCGTATACAACGTTAGAAGTAATTGTAAGGATAGAAGTTGTAGGTTCAGCATTGCGGTATGTTGGATGCTTCTTTACCTTACCAATGAAAGTCTTGAGCAACCATACAGCAATTTCGTCTGCTCTGTCATCATCCTGACCATAGCGTGGGAAGTCTCCTTCAATTTGGAAGTCATAAGCCATGTTAGGAGCAAAAATCTTGTTACCCTTCTTGTCTGTGATGTTAATATCACGGCGGAGTACCTTAACCTTTGCATATTTGATA
>JAGACC010000366.1 GCA_017614295.1 Treponema sp. | reverse complement strand
TCCTAAATGGTGGTGGGCGCAGGCCTAACATCCGAATTTGAGCGTATGTTATGTGATTATACATTTTTTAGACATTTCATCAAAAAAATCTTCCATGGCAAAATAGAAATTTATCTTATTTACTCCAAGTTTGACTTCTTTATCAATTGAAAACATATAAGAATTTCCATCTGTACATTCACGTTTTCTACATTTAATATCTTCCCAGCGGAATTGCTTATTAGTTTTTAAATTTGTTATTCCATTCATATCGCATCTAATTTTGTATTCTAATGACAGTAAAATGAAAGTTCCATTTTCGGGCAAGAAATTTGTTTGTGATTTTTCTGAAATAACGTGAATGTACAGATGGAAATTCTTATATATTTTCAATTGATAAAGAAATCAAACTTGGAGTAAATAAGATAAATTTCTATTTTGCCATGGAAGATTTTTTTGGTGAAATGTCTAAAAAATGTATAATCACATAACATACGCTCAAATTCGGATGTTAGGCCTGCGCCCACCACCATTTAGGAGCGTAGATTCTGTAAAAAAGACTCTTGACAAAACATATAATCATATACTAATATATTCATATAATTAAGAAATATATAATAAAAGGAGGCTTTCATGGCAGCTACAAAGAAAGAAAACAAAGGCTACAGCGAAAAAACGCTCTTTCAGCTTGCGGACCTTTTTAAAATATTCGGGGACTCCACAAGGATAAAAATTCTTTTTGCGCTAACATCTGGAGAAAAAAATGTTGGCGAGCTTGTGGATGCACTTTCCATAACACAACCGGCGGTAAGCCAGCAGCTTAGGGTTCTTAAGCTGAACGGACTAATAAAAAACAGGCGCGAAGGAAAATCAATACTCTATTCGCTGGACGACGACCACGTAGAAAAAATCCTTAGCATAGGAATGGAACACACACTGGAAAAAAACGGCAAGGAGTAAAAGATGGCTTTAAGAACTGACGCAGAAAATATTGAACAGGCAAATGAAGTTGCAGCAGAAAAGGCTCTGGAAAAATCCGGCGAAAAGTGCCAGGCCCACGAAAAGCATTCCTGCCACCACTGCCCCTGCGAAGACGATGATGATGACGACGAAGATGACGATGAACACCACCATCACCACCACGAGCATGGAGAAGAAGATGATGATGACGAGGAAGAAGAGGAAGGTTCACTTAAAAAGATAATCCTTGTAGCAATTATCTTTATTGTTGCCCTTCTCTTGGACAAGCTTCCATTCTTTTCTTTTAACGGACCTATTGCAAAGGGAAATGCAGATATTTTTCTTGCAATAAGGGCTGTATACCTTGCTCTCTATGCAATAGCCTACCTTAAGTGCGGAAGGGAAGTTCTTCACGGAATGATAAGAAACATAGCCAAGGGAAATTTCTTTACGGAAGAAACCCTTATGGGAATTTCCACTATTGGAGCCTTAATCCTTGGTGAATACTCTGAGGCGGTTGCGGTAATGCTTCTTTTTGAACTTGGGGAATTCCTTGAAGACAAGGCAGTTGACTCCGCAAAGCATTCAATAACAAAGCTTGTTAACATAAGGGCAGACAAGGCTTGTGTTATAAGAAACGGTAAGGAAGAAACGGTTGATGCGGCAGAAGTTCGTATTGGAGAAATAATAACTGTGCGTCCTGGGGAAAGGGTTCCTCTTGACGGAAAGATTGTTCAGGGTACGACTTTGGCAGACACATCGGCACTTACGGGAGAATCGGTTCCGAGGGAGCTTTTGCAGGGAGACGACATACTTTCTGGATTCATAAGCACGAGCGGACAAGTTCAAGTGGAAGTTACAAAGCTTCTTGGAGAAAGTTCTGCTTCCCGTATAATTCAAATGGTAAAGGATGCGCAGAAAAAGAAGAGCCACACGCAAAAGTTTGTAAGCAGAATTGCAAAAGTATACACACCCTTTGTATGCGCCCTAGCCCTTCTTGTTGCCATAGCACCGCCGCTTGTAAGCTTCTTTATTACAGGAATAAATTCTTCTGCGGTATGGAAAGTTTGGGTATACAGAGCCTTGGAGCTTTTGGTTGTATCTTGCCCATGCGCACTTGTAATATCTGTTCCGCTCACATTCTTTGCGGGAATAGGCAGGGCTGGAAAAAGCGGTATTCTTATAAAGGGAGCAAATTATCTTGAGCAGCTTTCAAAGGCAAAGACTGTTGTGTTTGACAAGACGGGAACCCTTACCAAAGGAACATTTGCAGTAAGCGCAATCCATCCAGCGGACGAAAGTAAAATGAATGCGGATGAACTTCTTGCAATTGCAACCCATACGGAATACTACTCAAACCACCCCATATCCCGTTCGCTAAGGAATGCCCACAGCTGCCCTCTTTGCAAAACAATAACAGTAAACGACACCCAGGAGATTACAGGCCACGGAATAAAATGCACAATAGAAGGAAGCCAGGTTCTTGTTGGCAACAGTGCCCTTATGCAAAGGGAAAAGGTTCAAGGCCTTGTTCCCTGCCAAAAGGAAGGATGCGGAGAAGGAACTATTGTTCATGTTGCAAAGGACGGAATATACTGCGGGCACATAATAATAAGCGATGTGGAAAAGGAAGACGCTAAAAAGACAGTTTCCATGCTTAGGAAGACTGGGGTTAAAAAGACAGTAATGCTTACCGGAGACTCCGAAAATGTTGCCGCCTCTCTTGCAAAAAAGACAGGGATAGACAAATACTATGCAGAGCTTCTTCCACAGGACAAGGTTTTAAAGCTTGAAGAACTTCTAAAAGATGAAGGGGTGCTTTTGTTTGTTGGAGACGGAATAAACGATGCGCCAGTTCTTACAAGAGCGGATGTTGGAATTGCCATGGGTGCAATGGGTAGCGATGCTGCAATAGAAGCTGCGGATGTTGTACTTATGGATGACAAGCCAAGCAAAACGGCACTTGCAATAAGCCACAGCAAGTGGACAATGGGTATTGTCTGGCAGAACATATTCGGTTCGCTGGGGATTAAGGCAGCAATAATTGTTCTTGCGCTTCTTGGTATTGCAAACATGTGGACAGCAGTCTTTGGGGATGTGG
>JAGACC010000365.1 GCA_017614295.1 Treponema sp. | reverse complement strand
TAAACTCGCAACCTGTGAGGGAACATAGTTTCCGAACAGGTCTATTGCTTATCCTAAAAAGGCAATACTTTTGCAAAGCGGAGCCGGACCAACCTACGCGGGATTGGAGGGGACCGCGAAGCGGGTTGCGAAGCAATGGAGCCGGAGGCGGAACCCCGCAAAGCCCGTAAAAAAAGGCATAAGTTCGAATTAACCAAAAGACGGATGGTAGAGCAAGGAAGGCTTCGTCCTATGAAAGCACCGTCCCCCAAAAAAACATACTGGACTTTTTAGCAAAAACAGGTTATTGTATTCAGCATGTCAGAAGGTCGTAAAATTATTGCGCAGAACAAAAAGGCAAGGTTCAATTACTCTATAGAAGACAGCATTGAGTGCGGCATAGCCCTTGAAGGTACGGAGGTAAAATCCGTAAAGATGGGCAACGTGTCTTTTGCGGACAGTTTTGCGCTCATAGAAAACGGCGAAGTATGGGTACAGAATTTCCATATTGCCGAATACGCTTTCTCTTCTGTATTTAACCACAACCCCGACAGAAAAAAGAAACTTTTGCTTCACAAGGAAGAAATAAAGAGGCTTTCGCGTAAAGTTGACGAAAAAGGGTACACTTTAATCCCCCTGGACTTTTACCTAAAGAACGGACGCATAAAGATTACCCTGGGCGTTTGTAAAGGAAAGAAACTCTTTGACAAGAGGGCAGACATAAAGGAGCGCGACGTAAAGCGTGATCTTGCCCGCGAATTTAGAAAGGGTTTGCAGGATTAGCAGTTCAGTGGCTATATTCATTTTTTTTGGGCGGCACTTTTTTGGTCTTACATTTGGTTTTATAAAAGAAGTGCATATGCCCATTGTGTGGCCGTTCCAGGGCCCGCTAACGCTCGGTCCGTCGCAAGCGCCGTCCTTGCCTCGCTCGAAGCTGCGCTGCGAGTTCGGCAACCCTTCCATGGCCTGCCGCGCTTGGGGCTGCAAACTAGCCTACAGCTTAACCGCACCCTGCCTTACCAAAACAAGTTCGTTATTTTCTATTTTTACTATTGTCGATGGGACTGCACCCTTCTTGTCTCCGTCGCAAACAAAGAGGTCTATTTCTCCGCCAAATTCTGCTCTTATGGATTGGGCGCTGTCTAGTACGGGGGAACCGCTTCTGTTTACGCTTGTGCTGTAGAGCGGACGGCCTGTTTCTTCTATGAGTTTACGGAGCCATTCATCTCCCGGGCAGCGGAATGCTACTGTCTTGAGCTTTGTCTGCAGAGGGGAATCTTCTTTTAGGTTTACGATTATTGTTAAGGGACCCGGCCACTTGGAAAGCAGAGACTGTGGAATGGGGTCATCTGTATACATAAAAATGTCTTGGGGCTTTGCAATCAGGTGGATAAAAGGCTTGTCTTCTCCCCTGCCCTTTATCTTTCTTATACGTTCATCTGTACCCAAAAAAGGCTTTTCTTTAAGGTCTGCGGCGGCACTAAAGCCGTAAACTGTATCCGTAGGAAGGACTGCAACCCCACCGCTTTTCATGCAGTCAAGCGCAAGGTTCAAACTGTCACCGTCTGTCTTGGCTGTCTCTTTCATGCAGGGATGCCTTTTAATTCGTCATAGTATTTTTTTTTGCTGCTAACCTTTAGAAGTCCGCGCGTATAGTCAAGCAAAAGAAGCAGGCTGTAGACAAGGGCAAAAACGGCAAGTCCAACGCCTTTGCAGTACATCTCTGGAACATACTTTGACTCTTCGTGCTTTACAACTGAACCTGCGTCGAATATCTGGGTTTCGCGAACTGTAAGTCCGTTTATCTTTACTATTTTTTCGCCTTCCTGAACATAGCCAAGCTTACGGGCATATGCTGCTATTACGTCCCTGTCTTTTTGCAGGGCAACTTTTTCCAGGCTGAGTTCTTCATACGTTTTTTCTATGGATGCTGTGTTTGCGCTAAGAATCCGTTTCTGTTCCAAAAGCTGGTTCCTTGCCCACACACCGTCCCTTCCCGCAAACATGGAAACCATAACATAAAATAGTGTTCCAAGACATGATGCGGCAAGAAATCTGAATCGTGTCATTGTAAAATAATTTTCGGCACCAAAAGGCAATTTCTGAATCTTTTTCTGGGTTCTAGTTTTTTTACCTTTTGCTTGTTACGCTTTTGCTTTTCCCCTCCTTAACAGCTTAAGACAGATTAAAAGAGAAGCAAGACCATTTTTTGCCAAGCGCGTTATAGTTTTAGCCATTTTTGCCGATAATTGAAAAGTCAAAATATAGACGTGTTTGGAAAATGCGGTCACACTTAGACAGCCTTGTCCTTGCGTATTATATGAATCTATAAATCGAACCGGTACTGCTTTACGGGAACTGCAAGGAAGCTGCCCTCTGTACCGCATACTTATAAAGGGGTTTTAGATGGAGAAAGACACAGACTCAAACAGCGAGCTTAACAAGTATGGCGTCTGGATAAAAACGCCACCTCGGACAGCCAAGGAAGGCGACGTGGAAATGCTTGCCCCCGCAGAAGGAGAGCCGGAAGTTGCAGAGCAGGACTATTCTATGCCCGACTTCAAATTCCTCAATGACCAGGCTGAACTTGCCGCTGCAGCAGACGAAATGGATGCAGAAGACCAGCCTCTAAAAGACATTGAGCTTCCGCCAGACATTGTTATTCCTTCACAAGATACAGACACGGATCTTTCCTCTTTTGATGATGAACTTGACGACCCCATAGCAACTGAGGTTAGCGCTACAGAGCTTAGCGAGATTTTGGACAAGGAAACTTTCCCTGACGAGCCTTTGCCAAGCGAACCTTTAGTAGAAGAGCCAGAAGTTAGCGAACCTGTAGCAAACGAAAGCCCTGCTGACGAGACTTTAACCGACGAGCCATTAGTCGATGAGACAGAGCTTAGCGAGATTTTGGACAATGAAACTTTCTCTGATGAGCCTTTGACAAGCGAGCCTGTAGCAGACGAGACAGAAGTTAGCGAACCTTTGACAAGCGAACCTTTTGTAAATGAGCCTGAAGTTAGCGAATCTTTGGACAGTGAAAACTCCGCTGACAAGCCATTGGCAAGCGAGCCTTTAGTAGAAGAAAGGGCATCTTCAAGCGGCACGGAAGAGTCAGAAGCAGACGACTTGAATTTTGAAACTGTCCCCACAGAAGACATTTCCGTGGAAGAAGAAGGAAGCAACATCCTTGACGACGGCGTTACAACAGAGATAGACGTAAACTCATTCATGGATGAATCTGCACCCGTAAAAAGGGAAGCAAGCGAGGACGAAGAAGTTTCTATCGATGACTTCCTAGACAGCTCGGATTCCACTCCAGACGGGGATGTTTCCATAAATGAATTCATAAGCAGCAACAGCACAAACCCAATTGGCGAACAGGACAACTTTGTTCCGGACGGAGAAATCTCTCTGGACGCATTCCTTGATTCACCGCTTGAAGCTTCAAAGCCGGAGCAGAAGCAGGAAGAAGAAGTCTACGATGACCCAATAGACATAGACCTTTCCTTTGACGATACGCTAAAAGTGGAGACAGAAGAAAATTCAGAGCTGGACGACATCCTTGACGACTTTACTTCACAGGATTCTTCAAGTTCATCTTCTGCAAGCGCAGGCGAATCTGTAGACATGGATTCCTTCTTTTCTGACTCTAGCCAGGATGAATCTTCTGCCGCTCCAAAGAAAACAGTTTCTATGGAAGACACAACGGAAGCCATCTCCGCAGATGATTTTGACAGCATGTTCGGACCGTCAGATTCAGGAGAAAGCCAGAGCGTAGACCTTTCAGACTTTGGAATTAGCGAAGACCAGGCTAAGCCCCAAGCAAAGGAAGTTCCACAGAAGAAGCCAGACTTTGACCTTAAGGTTTCATCAGACGGAAGCCTGGAAGAAAATTCCGCAGAAGGTATTGGACAGGAAACAGAAGACGACAACATTTCCATCTTCATGGACGACACTTCAAAGAACCAGGTAAGGAAAGAAGCTCCTGTAAAGACGGAAACCACTGCACAAGACGACGACTTTGACCTTGATTCCCTGCTAGACTCTATTGAAGACGAAAGCGGAAAAACCGTTTCCATAGGGAATGAAGACTCCCCTGCCCCGACAGATGATGCACCTGCAAAAGTAAGCGCAAGCGACACAACTGTAGCAGACGACGCAACCGTAACAGAAAGCGATTTTAGCGAAGCAGACGCGACAGCCGTAGCAGATGACGCAACCGTAACGGAAAGCGACTTTAGCGAAGCGGATGCTCAAGCCGTAGCAGACGACGCAACCGTAGCGGAAAGCGACTTTAGCGAAGCGGATGCGACAGCCGTAGCGGAAGACGTAACCGTAACGGAAAGAGACTTTAGCGAAGCAGAAGCTCAAGCTGTAGACGACGTACCCCTAACGGAAAGCAACTTTAGCGAAGCGGATGCCACAGCTGTAGAAGGCGAAAGCGGAACAGACGACACCTTTGTAGAAGACGGCACAACTGTAGCGGAAGATGAAGCAACAGAAGGCGGTGACGAAACCTTTCCCCAAGCGGAAGTAGTTGACCAAAGCGACTTTGCTCCGGAAGAGGACAATGCCTTAGGCCAAGAATTCAGGGAAGAAGACCAGACCTTTCCCCAAGCAGAAGCCTCAGAGCAAACAGACGAAAGCGTAGCTGAAGCTTCTGCAGAAGAAGACGCAACTATAGAGGACACGGCAGCGGAAGAAGCAACCCTAGCCCAGGAAGACAGCGCAGAAAGCTTTTCCGAAGAGCCGGACGTCTTTGAAGGAACGGAATTTCTTCCGGAAGAGGACAATGCGGTAAGCCTTAATTTTCAGGAAGCGGGACAGGAAAGAAGCCTACCCCAAGAAAGTGAGGCAACAAGCGCAGAAAAGGACGGAAGGGAAGAATTCAACCCTTTTTCCGAAGAAACAGTAGAGACAGTCTTTGAAGAAGCAGACCTTGAAGATCCGTCCCTACCCAGGCCTGTCAGCGAAGACACAATCTCCTACAGCACGGAGGAAACAAAGTCTCCGCAGTACGGGGAAAACATAAGCATAGCTTCATTCCTAGGCTCAGAGGATTTTGAGGACCCAATAGACTCCATGGTTCAAAAGGAACTCAAAGTTCAGGCCGAAGAAGAAGAAGAAAAAATGAAAAAAGATATTGACGAATCTGCAAATTCAGTTGAAAATAGTACTATAGATAACGAAGGAGTAGAGCCGGAAACTACGGGAGAAGGAAATATGGACAATGCAATTGACAACAATGAACTGCTAACTCAGATTGTTGACGACCTTAAAGAAGTCAAGAACGAAATTAGCAACTTAAAATCAGAGTTTGAAGAATTCAAACGAAACGGAGCCGGTTCTGAATCTGAAGAAGTAATTGAGCCTGTCGTAGAGCCCATTCCGAATGACGGAGACAAAGGCTTCTTCGGTGACGAAGATGACGACGACACCATTGCCCTTAGCGGAGACGAATTGACCAATATCCTTAGCTCTGCCGAAATGACGTCAGAGAATTCCGATGGTGAACAGGAATTGGAAGCTCCTTCTTCAAGCGCAGATGCCCGCGAATCCGTTCAGACGGAAGAAGACATATTAGGTTCCGCAGAAAGCATGCCGGACGTTCCGAATGACTACAATCAGGAAGACGCCGACAGCGACGTGGACTTTGGAAACGAATCCCTTGAAGAGCCAAACCTCGACGAAGTGGAAATCAACTCTTCCGAAGAAGAAAGCGATGATTCCGAAGAGTCAGACTCAGAAGAGGAAATAGAAGTTCCCAAGGTAGACGACATACTTGTTGAATCTTCAAATTCAGACTTTATAGAAAACGGCATAACAGGTGACGTTCCAGCCCCAGCAGAAGAAAGCGAGGGTGAATTTACAGAGTCACAGGACTTTGAGGAACCGCTCGTTGGCGAAGAAGAGCTTAAGGCAGAAGCCGAAGAGCAGAGCGAAAGACTTGCCGCAGAGCTTTCAGAAGCAGACGACGACAACAGCGAAGACGAAGATTCTTCAGACACCACTCCGGAAATGGACCAGATTCTTGCCACAATCCACCAGGAAAACATGGAAAAGGACAAGATTCATCCGGAAGTCTACAGCGAATCAGAGGAATCAGAAGAATCTCCTCTTGAAGAGCCAGTTGCACCACAGGTTAACGAACCGGAAAAGGAACTGGACATAGAAGCCCTCAAGAACGAAGCTCTTGAAGAATTTGACGAACCGGAAGTCGTAGAAAACGAAGACATAGAAAATGAATCCAGCGTAGAAGTTGAATACGTTCCGGCAACAGGCGGCGATCCTTTTGCAAACGAGGAAAAGCCAGAGCTTACGGAAGACAACATCGAATTCCTTAAGGAAGACGAAGACGAAAAGATTGAACCTGGAATAAGCGAAGAGCCTGTAACCAAGGTATTCAACGGATGGGAAAACCCGGACAATACAGACGATGCCGTTTCGGAAGAAGAAGCTGCTCAGGAAAGCGTAGAAGCAGAAGAAGAGCCAACCCTTGAAGCATCCGAGACAGAAGTTGCAGAGCCGGAAGTTGCAGACGAAGTTCCTGGTGCAAGCGGACTTTCTGCAGTGGCACAGGCAAGCAGCGGAGAAAGCTCCGATTCAGCGGAAGACGCTCCATCAGAAGCAATTCCAGAAGAGCTTAAGGAAGAAATAAAGACTGTTCTTTCTTACATGGATCAGCTTTTGGAAAATCTTCCGGAAGAAAAGATCGAGGAGTTTGCACGTTCAGAACAGTTCTCTACATACAAGAAGCTGTTCAAAGAACTGGGCTTGTCTTGATTCAAAACAAACAAAGGGTAAATCCCTAAAATAAAGGATAGGCCATATTTTGCAATTGCAATGCAGTTGTACAAAATATGGCCTTTTTTTTGAAGGCTGAATATGGCGGTAAAAGTAGAATTCATTCAAAATGCAAGGGGAATAAGAACCTGCAGCGCGGGAGGAACAAAGCTCCACTCGGCATACAACCCGGAAGTAGAAGCGGAACGTTTTGTTAACTCCATTGAATGCCCTTTTTTTCCTGAATACATACTGGTAACAGGCCCTGCCCTTTCCTACTGCCTACCCTACCTAAAAAAAAGATTCCCGTCTAGTAAAATATGCGCACTACGCTACTGCCACGACTTTGATTCAGAAAACAATAAATTTGCAAAGGTATTCTACAGCGAAGACAAAAACCTCTGCGAATCCCTCTTTAGCTTTATGGGCGAAGAAGGATTGGGAGCCGCACTTTTTGTTTCCTGGCAGCCAAGCGAAAAGGCCTTTCCTGATGAATACAAGTCTAGCTGGGAAGAAATAAAAAAAGCCGTTTTAAAAAGCAGGGACGTTCTTGCAACAAGGGAATATTTTTCCCAACGCTGGGTTAAAAACTGCCTGCGCTTCTGCCTATTTGCAAACGAGACCGCATCCGTAAAAGAAGGAACAAGCCCAATTCTAATCTGCGCAAGCGGACCAAGCCTAAAGACATCCCTTGCAAAAATAAAGGAATTAAGGAACAGCTTTTTTTTAATAGCGGTATCATCTGCACTTGCACCGCTTTTGGAATACGGAATAAAGCCGGACCTCTGCATCTCAACGGACGGAGGCTACTGGGCAAAGAGGCACCTTTTATTCTGCGGAGGAACAAAAATTCCAACTGCAATTTCTGCGGAAAGCGCAATGTATGCAGAAGGAATTGAAGGGACACCTGTAATACCTCTTTCTTACGGAGACGGAATATGCCAGACCTTCCTGGAAAGATTTTCTTTTAAAAGCCTAAGGGCAAGAAGAAACGGAACCGTAAGCGGAACAGCAGCGGAACTAGCACTTTCTCTAACAAGTTCATCCGTATTTTTCTGCGGACTTGACCTTGCACCCTCAAAGGGATTTTCCCACACCCAACCCAACAATCTGGAAAAGGACAATTCATCTGCGGACACAAGGCTACGCACAAAAGAAAGCCGCCTTGCTCCATCTTCATTCGACACCCCTGCCCTTTGCATCTACCGCGACTGGTTTGCATCACAGGATTTTAACGGAAGGCTTTACAGGCTAAGCAAAAGCTACCCCTACAAAAATTCTCTTGGCAAAATAAGGGACGTGGACTGGAACTTTTTTGAGGACTTTGCAAAAAAAAGCGGCAAAGATTTTATTCTTCCGCAAATTTCATTCAGCAAATTTGAAATGAAAAAAGAAGACAGGCTTAGGCTAATAGAAGAAACGCTTACAAAAGAAATGCATTCACCCGAATGGATAAAAGAAGCCCTGCCATCCCTTTATATAACTGCATCCCGCAGCGGAAAGGATTTTCTTTCTAAGGAAATAGAAGAAAAGATGGACAAGTTCATAGAAAACGTAAAAAGAGCCGCCCTTCCCGGAGGAAAAAAGCAATGATTTACAGCGGAACCATAAAATCAAAAAACGGTGACGACATTCCTCTCTTTGCAAACGGAAAACCCATGCACTCAAAATACAACCCGCAAAACGAAGCGGAAGTATTTGCATCATCCATAAAAAGCGCCGGACAGGCATTCATCGTAATAGCAGGAATCGGAGGGGCATTCCACATAGAAAGCACAATGCAAAAGTTCCCGGACGCATTCATCCTTGCAATAGAAGCGGACAGAGAAAGCCTTGAATTTTGCAGACAGTTTCCCGCGGTAAAAAAAGCCCTTTCCAGCGAAAACTTTTTGGCATGCACTGCAGAAGAGGCAGCAGAAAACGTAAGCAAGCGCTACATCCCCTCCCTCTACGGAGACTGCATCTTTATATGCCAGAGAGCCTGGGAAAACGAAAATGCAAGCATTCTTCCTTCCGTAAAGCAAAAAATCATGGAAGAGCTAAAAAGAATCTCCCAGGACTATTCGGTACAAGCGCATTTTGGCGGGCAGTGGCAGAGGAACATCATAGAAAACCTAAGCGCATTCAGAAAAAACCCCGGCATAAAGCTTAACACAAAGCTTAGGGCAGCTGTAATTGCGGCAGGACCGTCACTTGACAAATCCATGGAAAAGCTTTTGCGGCAAAGGGATTCATACTGCATAATTTCTACGGACACGGCACTTGGAAGTCTTGCGCGTAAGAATATAAAGCCAGATGCAATAGTAAGCATAGACGCTCAGAGGGTTTCCGCAACACATTTTTTTGCGCTGCCACTCTTGGAAGGAGAAAAGCCAGTATGCGTCTTTGACATAGCTTCCAACAGGAATGCAGTTGAATACGCAAAGTCACTCGGCTGCCCCATTTTCTTTATTAGGAGCGCACACCCCTTGGCTTCGCTTGCACTGGACGGCACATCTGTTCCCCTAACGGAAAGCGGATCCGGAACAGTTACGATAGCGGCATGTGATTTTGCAAGGCAGCAGGGCTTCTGCGAAATAGAGCTTTTTGGGGCGGACTTCTGCTATTCGGAGGGAAAACCCTACGCAAAGGGAACATACCTTGAGCCAAATTTCCTAAGCGGATGCACAAGGACCCTTACCGGAGAACAGATGAATTCAGCGCTAATGTTCAGGACGGAATTGGAAAAAACAGACGGTTCCACCCATTTTTCCGGAAAGCTAAAAAACACATTCACTACGCAGGTAATGGAAGGCTATGCAAGGACAACCCTTGAGTGGGCAAAGAAATGGGGCTACAGCGAAAGCGGCGGAATGCTAAAATGTCCGGCAAAGGGTGAAAATTCGATGCAGGGGGCAAAAGAGTTCAACTTTAAGGCATTTTTTGATGATTATCTAAAAAATCTCCAAAAAACACTTGAAGGAAGCAAGGAAAAACTGAACCGCTACACGGTAAGCCTGCTCCCTTTGATTGCAAACATAAGGAAAAAGCAAAATGATTCTGCAAAACATTCATTTTTTGACTTCTTAAAACTTGCATACTCTCAATTAACACGTTATACTATACTGTATGAGTAACAAGAGAAATCCACTGTTCACAATAGCCATTACATTAATCTATATAGCGGCTGTATTATACTATATACTTTCACTTGGAATTGAATATTACACAGGAGAATCTAGGGCAAACAGCAGGTACACGGAACTTGCGCGAGAGGTAAACAGGAACCTTAACGTAAACCAGCCCGGAACAGAATCCTTTACAAATGCCCTTCTCCATTCAATTGGAAACATGCAGGACATTGCCGCACTGCAGCTTCTCTACGACGGGCAGGTGTTTTTCTCCTACCCCGCAGACCCGACAAAGACCGCTGCGGGCACATCTCCCCTGGTAATCAGAAGAACAGACTCCATGAACGCAAAAGACGGTGCACCGGTAAAGCTAGCCGTAGCAATCTACAGGCTTCGCCCAACATCCATTTTCTACAAGGGAAGGATTGCATTTTTTGTAATACTTGGAGCTACAATAGCCTGTATCATCTACCTTATCTACCTTTACATGTATTCTTCTGTCTATTCAGAAGATGACGATTTAAGCGAAAACTCCTACAACGAGCTTAGGCCCCTTAGCGACGACTCCATAAGCGAAGATTCCTTAGAAAGAGAAGGATTCTTGCAGGATGACGGCAAAGAGGAGGAACCCGCCCCTTTTTTTGAAGAAAATCCCTTTACCGGAGAAAAAGCCGACGGAATAAGGGATGAAAGCTCTTCGGAAGAAACCCTTACCCCGGAAGATTTTGAAAGGGATGACTTTGAGCGCAACGAGCCGGAAGAAGAAGCCTTGGACCCGGACATTGCCAGCTTTGAATACGAAAACGAAAGGGCAAAAGAAGATGAAGGTTTTGCAGAAAACAACGTAGAAACAAGGGACTACTGGTACAAGGATGAAGAATCCCCGGAAAAAGACCTTATAGAAGAAAAGGCAAATGAATACGCAATGGAAGAAGCACCGGTGGAATACGACGTAACGGACGTTCTTCCAGAAGAAAGCGAAGACCAGACCCTTGCGGCAGAAGATTCAGCCTATACGGAACACTTTGAAGAGCCGGACGTAGACGACGTTTCTTTTGACGACGACTTTATGAACAAGGAATTTGAGGAAAGCACAGAGCCAACTGTTGACCCGGAAATCCACTCCGCAATAAGAACAGATGTGGAAGACCTTGCCGTAAAGCACAAGGCGGAAAGCAACAGGCCACAGGGACTTTTCTCCCCAACAACAGGATTCGGATGGGAAGCCTACATGATTCCCCGCTTGGACAGCGAACTTGTTAGGGCTGCCTCTGACGAAAAGGATCTTGCACTTGTTACAATAAGAATAAAAGACATTGACTGGAATACGGATGCCGCAAAAAAGATAACGGAGCTTATCCTTCAGTTTGTAAAATTCAAGGATCTTGCCTTTGAATACAAAAAGGACGGATGCACTGCAATCTTCCAGAACATGAACATAGACAAGGCTTTAAAGACAGCGGAAGAACTTCACACGCAGATTGTAACGGAGCTAAGCAAGGCTTCCCTTTACAACCAGACTGCAATAGGAATTTCCAGCAGGTCGCTAAGGCTTATCTCCGGCGCAAGGCTTGCAAATGAATCTGAACAGGCTTTGGAACACGCACTGGAAGACAAGGAATCACCGATTGTTGCCTTTAAGGTTAATCCGGAAAAGTACCGCAACTACCTTGCTTCCGAAGCGGCAAAGCTAAAGGGTGGAAGTGACTAGGCTAAAGCTTTAGACCATCCGCAATCTTTACTTGAATTGCAGTAATGGATTCATCATCGGGGAAATTCTCTTTTAATGAATTGAACTGAACCTCTGCTTCCTTGTAGCGGTCAAGTGCCATAAGAACAGCTATATAGTTTTTTAGAATGGAAGCATCCGTTGGGTTTTCCTTAACAAGCTTTTCGTAAAGGACAGACGCCTCCTTTAAGTTTCCGCTCATGGCTGTAACATAGGCTACGGAAATCTTAAGGTTCTTATTGTTCTTGTCCTTTTGCAAAAGCTGATTGTAGATTCTTAGAGCCTCTGCCCAGTTGCCCGCCTTTGCATGACAATAGCCCACCTTGTAATAGGCAGACTCGTGAAGCTCCTTGTCCTTTAAAACCTTTTTATAATATTCAATTGCCTTGGAATAGTTTTTTTGCTCTTCGTAAGACTTAGCAATAGAAAAATATTCTGCCATCAAATTCCTGTTGCGCAAAGACTGTTCGCCCGGTGCCCTAAAAGATGAGCAGGAGGCTAAAAGCGTGCACAAAAGGAATATTGATAATGCAGATGCAAGGCTACGGCTCATGGCTACAGCAAAGAAAGAATCTGGCTCTGCTTTACAGGAATGTCCTGAACCGCAATCGTTTTTTCATCAGGCTGGGTAACTGTAATACCGGCAAGCGCAAATCCAAGCTTTAGCATGGACATATATGCTCCTGCAGCCTTGGGGTTGTTCAGGTTTATCTTTAAGGAAAGAAGGTAGTCTTCCCCGCTCTTCTGAAGCAAAGTTCCGTAGATGTCCTTGCAGTTGGCGGCAAAATTCTTTGAGTTGGGAATCATTCCACCCATAAAGTTTCCAATGAATTTTGAAGCGTCCGTTACATAAAACTTTATGAGAGATGAATCCTCACCACCCTTGTTTTCCATCCAGCTTACATATTCAGCAGTGTTTGTGTTTGTGGAATACAAGTTTCCAAGCATTGTCTTTACGTTTGTAGAAGCGCAAAGAACGCTTGTTGAAGGGAAGGAAATCTCCATCTTTGCAGATGAATGCATGTAGTAAGGAATGTCATCTTCTGTTGGAGAAAGGAAATTCTTCTTTTTCCAGCCGTTCTTGTCCGTAAGAACAGAAGCAAGTGCTGCTGGCGGGTATGAACCGGAAGCATAGAATTCTGCGCGGTTAAGGTTGTCCTTGGAAGAAAGTCCTGCCCACAAAACGTTTATCTGCTTTGCAAGGCGCTTGGCATCCTTTTCGGAAATTCCCTGGACCTTGGAAATAATTATCTGTGTTGCAAGATCCATGTTTTCCTTTACAGGCATCTTAAGGTAAACAGCAGAGTCGTTGCTAAGAACTTCAAACGGAGTCTTCTTTGCGGCAACTGCGGCAGAAGCTTCTCCTCCGGTTGTCTTACAGGAAGCAAAGAATACTGCTGCTCCAAGGCAAAAACAAGCAAGTCCGGCTGACTTAAAAAAATTCAATCTCTTCATAAAACTACACCCTCGCTATATTTATTGTCCAAGCCTTTTCGTCGGCCTCAACCTTTACGCCTTCGGAAAGTCCTTCAACCCATTCAACAGAGTTTGCCAAAGTCTCGTTAGCAATAAAGTCCTTGAATGCTTCAAAGGCTTCCTTAAGTTCAGCATCGCCAGAAACCTTAAGTGTTATGCGGTCTGTAATCTCGAATCCGCTTTCCTTTCTCTGGTTCTGGATTCCGCGGACAAGGTCACGTGCAAAACCTTCGTTCTTAAGTTCCGGGGTAATCTTTGTTTCAAGACCAACGGTAAGGGTTCCTTCGTTCAAGACTTTAAGGTCTTCCTTTTCGCTGCGCTCTACGATTACGTTTTCACTACTAAGTTCTACTTCCTGTCCGTCAACGTTTATGCTGAGTGCATTGCCGTCAAGCATCTCCGCAATCTGTTCACCGGAAAGCTTTGCAATTTCTGCTGCGGCGGCCTTCATCTTTGGACCGAGTGTCTTTCCAAGAACGCGGAAATTTGCCTTGGCTGAATATTCAACAAGTTCGTCTTCCCTTTCGTGGAACACAACCTGCTTTACGTTAAGCTCTTCTGCAATGGTGTCCTGCATGGAAGCAAGAACGGCTTTTTCTTCTGCCTTGCGGGTAACAAGTGCAACTGCAGAAAGAGGCTGGCGGTTCTTGATGTTGAACTGGTTGCGGAGGCTTCTACCCATGGAAACTGCCTTCTGAACGGTTGCCATCTGGAATTCAAGCTGCTCGTCGCGGAACCTCTCCTGGTAGACTGGGTAATCCATAAGGTGAACGGATTCCTTTTCTTCTGCGGTGTGGAGGTTCTGCCAGATTTCTTCCGTAAGGAATGGAATGAATGGTGCTGCAACAAGGGCAAATGTACGGAGTGCTGAATAAAGCGATGCATAGGCTTCCATCTTGTCCGTATCGTTTCCACTCTTCCAGAAACGGCGGCGGTTGCGTCTGATGTACCAGTTGTTTATCTGGTCAATGAATGCAAGCATTGGGTCAATGGCTGCGCTAAGGTCGTAGTCGTCCATGGCGGCAGTTACGTCTTTTACCATCTTCTGCGAAACGGAAAGAATCCAGCGGTCAAGCGGATTGTCCGGAAGCTTTGAGTCAAACTCGTGGCCCGTGCAGGTAACCTTGTCTATATTTGCATACTGTACAAAGAATGAATAGCTGTTCCAAAGCGGAAGGATTATGCTCTTTATTACGTCGCGTACACCTTCGTCTGAATAGCGGATCTCGTCTGCCTTTACAACGGCTGAGTGCATGAGGAAGAGGCGTATTGCGTCTGCGCTGTACTTGTTGATTGCCTCTACCGGGTCAGTGTAGTTGCGAAGGCTCTTGGACATCTTGCGTCCGTCGCTTGCAAGAACGATTCCGTTTACGATGCAGTTCCTGAATGCCGGCTTGTCAAAGAGCTCTGCTGCAAGAACCGTAAGCGTGTAGAACCATCCGCGTGTCTGGTCAAGTCCTTCGGAGATAAAGTCTGCGGGGAAATGCTTTTCAAAGTAATCCTTGTTTTCAAAAGGATAGTGAACCTGGGCATAAGGCATGGAGCCGCTTTCAAACCAGCAGTCAAAGACTTCCGGAATGCGCTTCATTGTTCCGCCGCAAGAGCATGGGATTGTTATCTGGTCTACAAACTGCTTGTGGAGGTCTTCGGGATAAACACCGCTCAACTTCTTAAGCTCGTCACGGCTTCCAACACAAATTGACTTTCCGCAGTCCGGGCACTTCCAGATTGGGATTGGGTTGCCCCAGTAGCGGTTACGGCTTACTGCCCAGTCGCGTGCACCTGCAAGCCACTTACCAAAGCGTCCTTCCTTGATGTGAGCCGGCTGCC
>JAGACC010000364.1 GCA_017614295.1 Treponema sp. | reverse complement strand
CTGCAAGCATAAGAAGGTTCAGCATAAAAAGAAGTGTGATTCCGTATGCAAAACGTCCCGGTGAAGGTACAAGGAGCGCAAGAGACGCTGTTAAAAATGAATATATGTTTCTTTTAGTTTTCATTGCTTTCCTCCGCCAGACCCGACTGTACGATTTTGGGGATTGATTTTTCCCAGTATGCAATCTGAGAATTTACAGATGAATTTTTTACTGCCTGGGAAATTTTGGGGCTTAGTTTTAAGAAGTCAACAAACTGAACTTCGTGGAATTCGTCATCTGTGCATGTGTAGAGCGCCGCAACAGGACCATAGAGAGTTGTTATTCTTATGATTACCGCGTGGCATTCTTTTTCCAGCCCTTCCACCTTGAATGAAGCTGCGCTTGTAGAAAAGACGGAGCGTATCTTGTCTCCCTCGTGAACGCTAACCTTCTTTCCCTGTGACTCAAAATATTGGTATACCTGCTCCTTGAGCCCCTGCTGCCAAGAACTGCGTGCCATAAGCGAAAAGAGAATCAGGAATGCCAAGCAAGCTACAAGGATAAGAGAAAAAATGCCGAATTTTACCAGCTGCTTTTTATAGCGCTCAAGATCCGCATTTGTAACTTCAACGGAGTCAAGTTCAGCTGGAGGCAGATCGGAAGACTGTTCTTCTGCAGAAGAATAATCCTCTACAGGCCTTTCCGTACCCTGCTGCAAAAAAGAATCAGGATTTCCTAGTAAATCAGACATTTTCAACCTCTTTTAAAGCGTTCAGTTTGGAAACAATTACGGTTTCTATATTTTTGCGGGCACTGTGGCTTTCCGCAACCTGTATTAAAAGAGACAGGAGGTTTACAAAAAGCACCGTGAACATATAGCCTACAGGTGAAGTTCCGCCGCCCATTACGAAAAACGCTATTACCGCAGCAGACAGTGCGTATGCTACCTTGCCGGAAACAGTTACCGGTGTTGTGCCGTACCACTGGAGAACGTACAGGGTGCAGAATAGTGTTCCGCTTGTTAGCAGTGAAAGTATTATGTCTCCCTGGAATGCAGGTGCCATTGTGATGAGCGGAAGGAAGAATCTTACCAGCAATGAATAGAAGAAAATGAATATGGCTGGAATAAGAATGTCCATCATGTCCAGAGAGAAGAATATTATTGAAGACACGAGTGTTACCAGGTTAAAGCGGAAGGCTGGTATTGTTGATGGGAAGTCCCAAAGAAGAGTAACGTAGCCTTCTGGAATTACAACGCCAAAGATGCTAAAGACATGGTCGTTCAGGAATGCAGTAATTGCAGCATCTGATGAAAGTAGAGGCAAGCCACCCTTCTGAATAAGGTAAAGAGCTGCGTTTCTTGTCTGCCAGTCCTGTCCTGTAAGCATATATGGAGGAAATGCCTGCATGTTTACGATATAGGCAACTATTACCGTAACAACAGCCGGGTTTGCCCATGCATTGGGGAATCCACCAAAGGCGTACTTACAAAGCAAAAGAGAAATTAGCGCAATAAAAAAGAGCGCTACTGCAGACTAGGTGGAAGGAATAAGAAGTCCTATTACAATTCCCTGAATCAATGCAAAGAGCGGAGAAAAAGAAAACTGCTTTCTTACGGAAGAATAAAGGAATTCAGCAGCCATGGAAGCCAAGACCGAAGCAAGGACAATTAGCAAAGAGTCAAATGATTTTGTAAGTGCAAGCAGCAAAAGCTGGGGGAACAGGAGCACCACCATCATGAGCGCAGAAGAACCCAACGATGGCTTAATGTAGATGTAGGGCCTGAACTTTATGTCCGAGTAGTCTTTTTTATGGAAAATCTTATTAATTAACGTCATCTTTATTTTTCCTCAACAATTCTATTGTCTGGCAAAGCGGAAGTCTTGAAGGACAAACACTGTTGCATAGCGCGCATCCTGAACAAAAATCCGTGGTCTTTACAAGTTCTGTACCTACCGGTTTTCCACCAAGGCTGTGGCGGAACATTAGGTCTGGATAAAGTCCTTCCGGGCATATGATACGGCACTTTCCGCAACGGACGCAGGGGGCAAAGCTTTGTACGGAAAGTTCATCCGCACTTACAAAGGTAATGGATTTTACTTCCCTGGTTATTGTAGTGTCAAGGCTGTTGATTGCAGAGCCGGATACCATACCGTTGATTATTATCTTTGCAGGCTTTGACTTAAAGTTTCCGCACTGGGATGCAAGCTCTCTAAGTGATGTACCTACCCTTACCTTTAGAATTCCAGATGAATTGATGCATTTTCCGGTAACGTGGACGAATGTTTCTACAACAGGTTCACCAAGGACTACCGCATCGTATACAGAAACAAGTGTCTGCGGGTCGCAATAGATGCACCTTCTGTTTATGAGTGAAAAATCAACCTTTTCTGTTGACTTTGCGTTTTTCTTTACAAGGTTCATAAGGTTCTGCATGTAGCCGGCAGGATATTTCTGCGGGTCTGTCTCAAGAACCATGAGCGGTATTGGGGAAAAATCAGATTCGTCTATCTTAATTTCTGACTTGTGGGGGAAGACAAAAACAATTCCTCTTGCTTCCATAGTCTTTGCAATGATCTTTGCGCCGGTAAGAACTTCGTAAATTTTGTTCTTTGCAACAAATGTGTCCGTCATGCGGCTGGGGTCTTCGTCAAAAAGCCTTACCACAAGGAACCTTCCCTTTGTAAGTGTGCATGATGAAATTTGTGTTGCAAGGGGAACCGGGGCTGCAAATGTGTTCAGAACTCCCTTGGTGGAGATAAGGTCCAGAAAGTTTTCCTTTGTGAACCACTGCCAGTCAGTTTCCGGCAGAGTCTTTCCAAGGTAAGAAAAAGCTCCTTCCGTCCTTATTTTTACGGCTGTACCCTTTCTTCCGTTTGGCAAGAAGCACTCTCCCACGGAATCTACGCGGCCTGGAACGGATGAGTGTATGTAGGAACGGATGGAATCGCCTTCTTTTGCAGATATTGCGATTATCTGACCTTCCTTTACAACGTCATTTTTCTGGACGATGCACTTGAAGGAACTGTTCTTTCCATAATCGAAGGGCACTACTGCATAATGCGGCAAAAAAGCCCTTACCGAAGAGGTGAATTCATTTTTTTCTGATTCGACAAAATTATTTATTGTTTTCATATTTTTTTCGCCTGATTACAAAATAAAATAGATACATGAAAATAACTTCAAGGAACATAAATGCAAGTAGAACAAGGCTTACTCCGTTTCTTACGGTTGAAGCTGTGTTCTTTCCTGTAAGCGAGGATGAGTAGGCTACCCTGGTCTGCTCCCCTTCACTTTTCATAAGCTTTTCTATAGCCGGATAGTCAAGTTCATCAATTCCTTTTTTTAGGGAATCCTTAAACTTGCCGTCAAACTTCATTACCGCTTCGTCTTCCTGGGAAATACCGTCTTCCGTCTGCACGAACCTGGAAACCGTTACCACGCTGCCTTCTTCCGCTTCTTTCTCAAAAAATGCCATGTTAACGTGCTGGCTGTCTGCCGAATTTAGGTTTATGTACGGAAAAGCAAGAGTCTTCCATGCCCAGTCATAGTATTCCCTAAGAGCTGGAATTTTACCCTGTCCGTCTGTTAAAGCGCCCGCCGGTGAAGGTACGGAAAGCCCGTTTACTGTTGATTTTGGAGACACTACCGAAGAAACCGCGAACAGTGCAAAAATAAGTGCCATTGGAAGCATAAGTGCTGCCGTAGCCTTAGCGGTTCTTGAATACATAAGTGGAAGCTGCCTTGCGGAAAAGATAAGCTCGTACTTAAAGGAACTTTTGCTGTCAAGATATAGTTCTCTGCTTCGCAAAAGGCATGTTGCTCCCGCAGAAGCCAAGAAAACAAGGACTCCCAGTATGCCGCACTGCATGGACACCATAAAGAATACGACCGTAGCCGTCATAAGAGGAACCAGAACCCATGGGCTTGTAAAAACAGCAAGAAGGTAGCGTCTTCTTCCCCAGATGTGGTTCACCATAAAAAGGGCAAGGAGTACAAGGCATACCGCACTCGCAACCGGATAAAATGGAAGCGAAGCAGACATGCAAACCGGGAAAATGGCTCCCGCTGCAAAAGGATGGCGGTTCTTTGCAAAAAAAAGCAGGGACAAGGCTACCGCAATGCAAACAAGGGGTACCGTCCAGGGATATTTTTCGTGACCGTCCATTCCAGCCTGTATGTTACCGTCTTTCTGCATGGAAACAACTGCCTGTTCTGTGCGGCTTTCGTATTCAGATGGTATGTAAAAGAGGTTGAATGCCTTTTCCTGGTCGCTAAAGTAGAAATTCCTGTCGTTAAGGTATGAATTCAGCTTGGGCTCTATGGGAACTATTGACGAGCGGATTGGAATCCTCTGTGAAGAAAGCGAAATTACGTCTTTGCAGCCTGCACGCGAGAGGTATTCAAGAATGTCATGCTCAGAAACCGACTTGTCCGCATAAAGCATGTTGTAGCTGCTCCAAATGCGGGTTACCGGTACGCTTCTGAAGGCAAAAAGGCAGATTATGCCGATGAGGATTATTATAATTGATACAAAGCCACTGAATTTTAACTTCATCTATTTTAACACGCTGAATGCCAGTCCTATAAAAAAGCCCAGAAGACAGCCTATAGCCACTTCCGCAGGTGTATGCCCCTGAACTTCCTTTATGGGCTTAAAATCCATGATTCCCTTTTCGGAAAGCTTTTGCCCTATCTTGTTCAGAAACATAGCCTGAATTCCGCTTGCCCGCCTTACACCCACGGCATCCCTTACGGTAACAAGGAAAAATCCTATGGAAAGTATAAAGACATCGCTGTTGATGCCAGAACGGTAGCCTATGGTAGTACAAAGCGTAGTTACAAGCGCTGAATGGCTTGAAGGCATGCTGCCGGTCCTCCAGAAAAAGAGTTCAAACAGTTCCTTAAAGCTGTGCACTTTCCTAGAAAACAACTTTATCATCGTCTTCAGAAACTGGGCGGAAAGCCAGCTGAAAATGCAAGAAAGCAAAACTGGATTTGTGAATAGTAATTTTATTTGTTCCCTCGCATTAGGCATAACCTATATTTTACAGTATTGAAAAATTTTGTCTAGTGGTAAAGGCAAGTTTTTTGTTCTATAATCGATTTCATGGAATTTGATGAATTTACGGCTGGGGAAAATGATTCCGGAAGGCGACTGGACAGGGTGCTTAGGATAATGCTAAGGGACCTTGGCGGCGTGAACATATTCTCTGCGCTAAGAAAAAGGCTTATTCTCGTAAACGGATGCAAGGCAGAGGCTTCGGACAAGGTTTGTTCTGGCGACAAGATAAAAATTGCCTCTTTCCTTTTAAAAAATTCAGCGGAAGACAAAAATTCATCAGAAATCAAGGATTTTACCGGTAAAAAGCAGGAATTTAGTGGAAAATTCAGTCTGGATAAAGCTATTGTCTTTAAGAACGAGTCTGTTATGGTAATAAACAAGCCCTACGGCATTAACGTACAGCCTTCTTTTTCTTCGGAGACAAGCCTTTCGGAACTAGTTGCAGGGGAATGCAAAAAAGACACATCCCTTTCCTTTACCCCGGCTCCCCTTCACCGTCTGGACCGTTTTACTACCGGGGCACTGGTCTTTTCACTTTCCATTGACGGGGCAAGGATTTTTTCGCAGATGATGCAGGAAGGCCTTGTAAAAAAGACATACCTGGGCATAGTTCAGGGGCTTATGGATAGGGATTTTGAGTGGAAAGACGGAATTATGGAAGATAAATCCTCCGGCAAGGCATCATTCCATACGGTAAGGGTTGTGGGCTTGGAAAAAAAGGCTTCTTACGGCGACTTATTGG
>JAGACC010000363.1 GCA_017614295.1 Treponema sp. | reverse complement strand
CCGTAAACGTTTTCTATCAGGAGCGGTTCCGACACCTTGAATTTGTAGGAGCTCCAGTTTGCATAAAGGTCATCGTCGCAAAGGATGCGCTCAAAGTCTTCTTTTATTTGCTTTGACTTATCCCTTGAATAGAAGTTTAAGTCGGCAAGAACCCCGCAAAGGTAGTAGCCGTTTGACTTTGCCCATTTTTCTGCATAGGAGCCGCGCCTTGTGCGAAGGATTGTCTTGTCGCTGAATGCATTTTTTCCTATTTCGCTTATGGAAGGTCCCAGGTCTATGCTTTCAAGGTCGTACTTTCGGAAGGCTTCTGCCGAAATCTTTTTTACGCTTGTCCCCAGTTTTACGCGCTTAAGGTTTTTGTAGCCTGCAGGAAGGGGATCGATTTTTTCGTTGCTGGAAAAGTCTATTTCTGCAAGGTTTGCCGCATTTTTCTTGTCGCTTCCGGTTACCTCTATTTTTTTGTAGCCGTTTTTTAGTGCAAGCCTGTATGCTTCGCTTCCCGCGGGACAGTGGAAGACACGGGTTTCCTTGTTCTGCCAGTAAAGGCCTATTTCTCCGATTTTTGTTGCTGAATCCGGGATGGTAACGGATATTAGTTTTGGGCAGTCTGAAAAGACAGATTGGCGTATGTCCTGAATGCCGTCTTCAAATATGACTTCTTCCAGATTTGCGCAGTTTGCGAATGCATACATGTTTACGACTTTTACGCTTCCTGGGATGACGACTCTTTTTAGTCCCTTTGCGTTCTTGAATGCAGCTCCTCCAATTTCCGTTACGGTGTCTGGTATACGGACTTCGGTTATGCTTGCGTTGTTTTCGTAGGCGCTTGTTTCTATTTTTGTCGTGCCGGGTGCTATGGTGAGTATGCCGTTTTTAATGCTGTCTTTTGAGCTGGCCCCTTTTTTTGTGCCGGAGGCAGAACTGGTCTTGACTACGGTTACTTTTGCGGCGGGAGACAAGTCTATGAGGCCGCTTATGTCGCTTCCTCCTACTGTGCGTATTTTTGCGGTAAGCCTTAATGTGCGAAAGCGCGGTTCAAATGTGTAGGGAAAGGTGTATGTGATTTTCTTTGAAGATGAATCAATTGTTCTTTCCCTGCTGTCCGTAAGAACTACCTTTCCGTCCAGGTAGATTGATACGTCCTTGATGCAGAACTTGTTTTTGCCGCTGCGGTAGGAGAAGGTGACTGTGTTGTCTCCAGTTTCGCAGAGAGAGGCGTTCATGTCCATGTAGTAGTCTTGCCAGCTTGTTGTAAATGAGCCGGAAAGCCATCCGCCGGGGCTGATGCTTTTTCCTTGTGAAAAGGCCTTTCCTGCAAGAAAAAGCAGTAATATGGTAGCAAATGTCTTTATTTTGATTGTTGAACGCATGGCATTCTCCCTTGGGTTTGGACTTGGGCGGGGCTTTGTGCCGCTGTAAAAGGACTCTTGTTTTCTTCTATTATAATCCAGTTTTTCTGTGCGCGCAATTTTTTCTTTCTTGCCAAGCAGTGCCAGGCTGCGGAGCGGGGAATGCTAAGCAAGCTACGCCGCCGTGGAACCCCGTAAGTACCGCCGCAAGCGGTATGAGCGTTAGCGAAGGGTGGTTCTCGCAACGAAGTTTCAAGCGAGGGCGGTGACGAGTTGGCATGGCAGCCGGTTGCAGCCAAGAAATGCATGGTAGAGCAGGCAGGGCTACCGTCCTAAAAACTACCGTCCATAGTATGTTTTTGCCTACCTGTTGAACATTTTTAGATTTTCGGGCATACTGTAATTTATGGAAAACCGTAATATTTTTGAAAACCTTTCTTGTATTGACCACAGGTATTCACTTTCAGAGGCAGAAGCTTTTGAAGGGCTCTCTAAATATATTTCAGAAGAAGCGTCTGTTCGCAGCAACGCAAGGTGTGAGGCAGCTCTTGTAAAAGCCCACCTAAAGCTCCGCGGCCAGCTTACTCCTGCTATGGAGGCAACTCTGGACAAGGCCGCAGAAGAAATTGATCCGGAAGAAGTCTATAAAGAAGAAGAAAAGACAAAGCACAACATCCGTGCCCTTGTAAACGTGTTTAAGACAAAGGTTCCGGCGGAAGTGGCACCTCTTGTTCACCTTGGGGCAACCAGCGTGGACATTCTTGATACAGGTCTTTCCTGCCGCATGAGGGATGTTACACAGAACGTTGTTCTTCCTGAACTTAAGGCTCTTGAGCGTTCACTTTGCGCTATTGCAGACCGCGAGTCAGAAACTCCACAGGTTGGCCGTACACATGGTCAGCATGCGGTTCCTATAACATTCGGCTGGTCTATTGCAGAGTTTGTTTCCCGCCTTGGAAAGTCAATCCTCCGCATAGAAGAGCTTTCCAAGCAGCTTAAGGGTAAGCTTGCAGGCCCGGTTGGTTCTTACAACGGCCCCAGCATGATTGTAAAAGACCCCGAAGAGCTTGAGCTTACCTACATGCACTTTTTGGGTCTTGGGCCAAGCGAATATTCTAACCAGCTTGTTGAACCGGAATACCTCTTGCGCCTTTTGCTGGAGATGAACGTTGCCTTTGGTATTATTGCAAACCTTGCTGATGACCTCCGCAACCTTCAGAGGAGCGAAATTGGCGAAGTGTTTGAATATTTTGCTTCTACCCAGGTTGGTTCTTCCACAATGCCTCAGAAGCGCAATCCTTGGAACAGCGAGCACGTAAAGTCTTTGTGGAAGGCTATGTGCCCACGCGTCCTTACTTTCTACATGGACCAGATTTCCGAACACCAGCGTGACCTTACAAATTCTGCAAGCCAGAGGTTCATTTCTGACTATGTTGCAGGCTTTACAATGGCTGTTGCCAGAATGAAGGCTGTTGTTTCGGGGCTTCAGGCAGACCGCGAGTCTATGGCACGCAACTTGGCAGGAGCTGGCGGAAAGGTTAAGGGAGGAGTCCTTGCTGAACCCGCATACATTCTTCTTGGTGAGGCTGGCGTTAACGACGGACACGAAGTTATCAGAAAAATCACCCTGGAAGCGGAGAATTCCGGCAAGACATTCTTTGAGGTTTTAAAGACCCACACAGATGCTTATGCAAAGATTACTGCTCAGCTGGAAAAGCTTGGCGTTGAAGACCCGGAGAATTTCTTTGAGGATCCGGCACGCTACAGGGGACTTGCAGCTGTTAAGTCTAAGCGTCTTGCAAAGAAGTACGCAGAACTGATGGGCGCTGCTACAAACTAGTTTTTTATGGAGTATTTAATATGAAGAAATTGATTGCTTTGGCTGCAGCTCTTTGTTGCTCGGCCGCAATTTCCTTTGCGCAGGTTAAAACTGCCGGCGAATTTTTTAAGTCTGTAAGCGATTACTATGCTGAACTTAGGGATTATGTTGTTACGCTTAACATAGATGCAAACGGAAAGAAGATGGCTGGTCAGGCAATGTGGCACCGTCCTCAGTTTTTGCGCATCAATTTTTCTTACCCGGGCGGACAGACTTTTGTCTATGACGGAGACGAGCTTTTTATTTACCTTCCGTCTCAGGCCACGGTTCTTGAGCAGAAGGTTTTGAACGGTGAACAGGCTGTTCCTGCAAAGGGTCTTTCTCTCTTGCGCCGCTACTACACAATCACTTATGAGTCTGGTCAGGATCCGGTTCCGCTGGAAGAGGGAAGCTCTACAAAGGTTATTAAGCTTTTGCTTACCCGCCGTTCTGCAGCGGAGGAATTTACTACAATGACAATTTCCATTCTTCCTGAGTCTAAGCTTATACGCCGTATTGTTGCCCACACCCAGAACAATGGAACCTATGTCTTTAACTTTACCGGTTGGTCGCTTAATGTTGGTGTTCCGTTACGCCGCTTTGAATTTGAGATGCCTGCCGATGTTAACAGCTATAACAACTTCTTGTTATCGGAGTAAGTCGATATGCAGAGCTATGGTGCAATACTAAAGGAAAAAAGGGAAGAAAAAGGTCTGTCTGTTGAACAGGTCGTAAAGGACACTTCTATTTCCTACCAGTATATTACGGGTTTGGAAAATGAAAAGGACGACGTGTTCCCTGCCGGTGCCTATATGGTCGGTTTTCTAAAGAATTATGCCGACTACCTTGGTGTTTCCAGCGAGGATTTGATACGCCTGTACCATGCAAAGAAAATCCAGGAGTCTCCAACCCCGGAAGCTCTTCTTAGAAAGACAAAGCCAAAATTCCTTGTGCCGCTTATTGTTTCCGGTGCAGTAGTGCTTGTTGGCGGAATTCTTGCCTACCTTTATTTTGGCGTGTTCAAGGTTCCCCAGAAGATGCAGGAAAGGGCTCTGCAGAATGCTACGGCAAAGAAGGTTAACCAGTATATGCTTTCTGACCAGCCGCAGGAACTCCGTGTTTACAAGGGTGACCAGCTGCTTGTTCCTTTTGAAGAGGGAGAAGGTCATACACCTCTTACCATTTCCGGTACGATGGGACGCCTTGCAATAGAAACTCCTGTTGGAACACAGGTATTTGACTTGAGCGAAGAGCGTGTTCTGGACATTAACGGCGACGGTATTTCCGAGCTGATTGTATACCTTAGCGACATTAGCAATGTTTCGGAAAAGAACGGTGCCCAAGTCCGCGTTTCTTTGGGTAGCTCACAGATGGTTGCTCCACAGCCGGCTGTTACAGAAAACGTTGAACTTGTTGCAAAGCCTTCTATTGGTACAGAGGGAGTTACAAACACTTCCTTGAATACTGCCACCATGAAGGTTATTCATGAGGATTCTCGTTCATATCCGTTTACAATAGATTTCTCTTTCCGCGGTCCATGCTACTTCCGCTACAAGATAGACAGCAATTCAAAGGTAGAAAGGAATTTCCGCACAGGTGAATCTCTTACGGTAACTTCCCGTTACAAGGGTGTGCGCCTTTGGATGAGCAACGCCTACAACGTAAAGATGAAGGTTCGCGCCGGAATGGATGCCTACGATTTGGAAGTTGGCAAAGCCGGTCAGGTTGCAGTAGAAGACATCAAGTGGGTTCAGGGACGCGACGGTAGATTCAGAATCGTTATTCAGGAAGTTGACTGAGCATTCGCTTAAAATTCTTAGATGGAAGCAAAGAAGTTTTTTTTAGACCAACACGGATGCGCAAAAAACCAGGTGGACGGGGAAATTTTGGTTACCCGCCTGCTGAACAAGGGACTTTTGCAAACTTTTGATGCCAGCGAAGCAGACTTAATAATCGTAAACAGCTGCGGATTCATTCAGAGTGCAAAAGAAGAAAGCCTTAATTCCCTCATAGAAGCAAGACAGGAATACCCAGATGCAAAGATTATCCTTGCAGGTTGTCTTGCCGAGCGTTATGCAGAACAGTTCAAGAAAGATTTGCCGGAAGCGGACGCTATTTTTGGCAACGGAGACTTAAGCCTTATTGATTCAACCGTAGACTCTCTTTTTGCAGGTGAAAGGCCAGTGGTAAAGGCTTTGCAAAAGGGTGTTTGCTGCGGCAACAGAAATCTTCTTTTAAATTACCAGGGTAGCGCTTACGTAAAAATTACCGAAGGCTGCAACAACTGCTGTTCATTCTGTGCAATTCCCCTTATCCGCGGCCAGCTACGCTCCAGAAAAATATCCGAGATTGTAGACGAGATAAAAGAACTCTTGGGCAGGGGCGTAAAAGAATTCAATCTTATAGGTCAAGATTTGGCTGCATTTGGATGTGGCAAGGCCGACTTTGTCTTTAACGCTAAGGAAGAAGCCGAAGCTGCCTCCGAAAAGTCAAAGCTTTTGTGCCTTTTGGAAAAGATTGCAGAGCTTAAGGGACAGTTCTGGGTGCGGCTGCTCTACATTCATCCCGACCACTTTAACACGGACATTCTGCCGCTTTTGCAGAAGGACAAGCGCTTCCTTCCTTACTTTGACATACCCTTCCAGTCTGGAGACGACACGATAATCCGCGCAATGAACCGCAGGGGTACATTCGACTCTTACGCAGCTCTTGTAGAAAAAATCCGTTCCGCTTTGGGTGAATGCTGCATAAGAACTACTTTCTTAACAGGCTTCCCAGGAGAAAGTGACGGTCAGGCAGAGCGCACACTTGAGTTCATGAAGAAAATTCAGCCGGACTGGTCTGGTTGCTTTGCTTACAGCCGCGAAGAAGATACTCCAGCCGCAAAGTTTAAAGAGCAGGTTCCCAAAAAGAAGGCTCAGGCACGCGAAAAAAAGTTGCAGGCTTTGCAGGAAGAAATTACACAGGAGAGGCTTTCCTTACGCATAGGAAAAATTTATCCCGTTTTGATAGAAGAAATTGTTCAGGCAGGGGAAGACGCTTCGGAAGACGAGGGCTTGGCAATAGGACGCTCTTGGTTCCAGGCTCCGGAAGTGGACGGAAGCTTTGTTGTGCGCTACGATGCAGAAGACGCTAAGGCTTTAAAGGCTGTTGTTCCCGGTGCAATCGTGAATGCAAAGGCTCTGGCTGTTAGCGGTGTGGACATTGATTCGGAACTTGTCCTATGACAGAATATCTTGACGTATTGAATAAAGAACAGCTTGATGCCGTTACCCACGAAGGTAAAAGCCTTTTAATCTTGGCAGGAGCTGGTACCGGAAAGACCCGTGTTATAACTACAAAAATCGCTTGGCTTATTCAGCAGAAGCATGTAGACCCCTATTCAATTCTTGCGGTAACGTTTACAAAAAAAGCTGCCAACGAGATGAAGGAAAGGGCTATTGCTCTTGAAGAAAAGGCTGCTTGGTCAAAGATAAGAACCTTCCACTCTTGGGGTGCCAACTTTTTGCGTCTCTATGCGGATGAAGCTGGGGTCAGTAAAAATTTTACCGTTTACGATGAAGATGACATGGCAACAATTGTTTCTAAAGCCATTCCTTCTCTTCCAAAAAAAGAAATTTCCCAGATTGTAAAAAAGATTTCTCTTGCAAAGGATTACGGTCTTACCCCCACGTCAAAAAACTTGGAGCTTGTTGGCGGAGACGGAGTTTTTGCGGAACAGTATGCCCTTTACCAGGAGCGTCTTAGGTCAACCGGGAACGTGGACTTTGGAGACCTTATCCTTCTTCCCTACCTTACGCTAAAGAACAACGAAGCTATCCGCCGGGACATGCATTTCCGCTACCGGGTTATTATGGTGGATGAATACCAGGACTCCAACATAGCCCAGTCACTTTTGCTTCAGGAACTTAGCGGTGTTAACGAAAATTCCGGAACATACGTTTGCGTTGTTGGTGATGATGACCAGAGCATTTACCGCTTCCGAGGGGCTGAAGTTAGGAACATACTTGAATTTAAAAATCAGTTTGCAGGAACAGACCTTATACGCCTTGTGCAGAACTACAGGTCAACTCAGGAAATTTTGTACTGCGCAGACTGTGTTGTTTCCAATAATGCAGGAAGGCTTGGAAAGACTCTTGTTGCGGCAAGGGGCAAGGGCAAAAAGCCAACCCTTGTTTTTCTTCCCACCCAGGATGACGAGGTTCAGTTTTGCGCGGACATAATTGAGCAGCAGCACAAAAAGGGTGTTCCCTATTCCGAATGGGCAATTCTTTACAGGACCAACGCACAGTCGCTTGGTTTTGAAACTAATTTTATGCGTGCAAAAATTCCCTATGCAATTGTTGGCACTCTAAAATTCTATGAGCGTGAGGAAATAAAAGACGCTATTGCATGGATTTCTTTTGTGGCAAATCCAAGGGACGAAGTTGCATTCCGAAGGATTGTGAACAAGCCTGTTAGGGGTGTGGGAGCGGCGAGTCAGGACAAGATTGTGGAAGCAGGTCTTGGACAAAATTTGGTTTCTGCCGCAAAAAATATAAAGCTTCCCAAAAAGGCTTCGGAAGGTGTGGCGGAATTTTGTAAGATTTTTGATGAACTGAATTCAATGCTTCCCGAAGAAGAGGTTGTTTCTGAAGTAGGGGCTTCTTTGCCGCAAGAAGAAGTTACTGGTTCTGCTCCGCGTGCTGTGGATGCGAATAAACTTTCTCTTGCCGACTTTATAAAAGAGGTTTGCGAAAAGACAGGGCTTAATGAATTCCACGAGGCTCAGGATGAAATTGCCGGTACGCAAAAGCTTTCAAACCTGGAGGAACTTACCAACAGTGCAGTGCAGTATCCTCTTTGCAGAAAGGGCTTGCTTGATTTTTTGGACAGCATAAATCTTGACCGTTCAAGTTTGGGGGAAGAAGAAGACGGCGCTTTGCAGGACAGGGTAACTCTTATAACTTTGCACAACACAAAGGGTCTTGAATATAAGCGCGTAATAATTACCGGAATGGAATACGGTGTTTTTCCGCGTGAAGGAAAAGTTGGGGACGACTTGGAAGAGGAACGCAGGCTTTTCTACGTTGGAATTACCCGTGCCCAGAACGAGCTTTATTTTACAAGCTGTGCCATGCGGCGCCTCTATGGCCGCACAAACTACATGCAGCCAAGCCCCTTCCTCTACGAACTGGAAAAAGGAAGCTACCGCGTACTTGGCCAACAGCCATTTGCATTCCAGGGCGCTGCGGGTTCCGCTTCTGATTCATCTTCTGCATACTCAGACCCAATAGCAAAAAAGTACCGCAAAGGAGTTATGGTCTACCACGACGACTGGGGACACGGCCAAATCGTAAGCGGAGATTTTACGGCAGACGGAGAGTATGTTGTTACCGTAAATTTTGAAACCGGTGGCAGCAAAAAATTCTTGCCCAAGTACCAAAGCTCTTCGCTGCTGGTGGAAGGTACTTGATATTCCGCCTAGCCCCGATTGGAAGGGCGGCGCAGCCGTTGCCGTACGGCAATGGAGGCGTAAGCCGAAACCCTGGAAAGCGGGGGATACTGATAAACTGACCGGACACGTAGTGCCGGGCACAGTAAAGAGATGGCATCTGCTCCAGAATAAAAATCATTATAGAATTGCGCTATTGAATGAAGTGTGCTTTTTGAATAAAATGATTTTATGTTAGCAAAAAGAATTCAAAACCTTCATCCCTATGTTCCGGGTGAGCAGCCTAAGGACAGGGAATACATTAAACTTAACGCAACCGAAAACCCCTATCCGCCCCACGAAAGCGTTGCAGAGGCACTTTCCAAGGCGGCACTTACAAGTACGGCAAGAATTGGCCTTTATCCCGATCCTGATTCAAATGAACTGCGCTCTGCTATAGCAGATATGCTGAACAGCACAGGCGGTGTCTTTTGCACTTCTGATGTTAGCGGAGAAAAATGCACTCCTTCTTCCAAAGACAAGATTCCGTTTGAAGTTACACCGGATATGATTTTCTGCGGAAACGGAAGCGACGAGGTTCTAAGCTTTGTCTTCTACACTTTCTTTGACGGAGACAGGCCGCTTGTTATGCCGGAGTTTACATACAGCTTCTATCCCGTTTACTGCGGTTACTACGGCATTCCCATGTGCACTGTTCCACTAAAGTCTGACTGGAAGCTGG
>JAGACC010000043.1 GCA_017614295.1 Treponema sp. | reverse complement strand
GCTTTGAACCTTTGTTACACGATTTATATTATATACATTTTCACATGAATTAAAAATAGATTTTATTTTACAAATTCTATTTGTTTTAATCCAATAAGTAAATGTCCTCCATTGTAAAATGTGTATTTATAAACATTTGATCCATGATAATAATATTTATAAACATAATTTGTCTCAAATACTCCAGGGAATTCTTTTTTTATTTGGGCATAATCTTGTCTATCATAATTACTAAAGATATAACTAAAATCCAAACCCCCATTGTAATTTTTTAATACAATTCCATTATCAGTAAAAACAAATGTCCTTATCACATGATCCAAGCTGTTAACTTCAAAAATTCCAGTTTCTTTCGCCAATTTGAATTGTTCTTCATTTTTATATTTTGATTTATATCCATAAAGATTTATAAAGTATTCTTCAATTTCATTATAATCCTTAAAAACTTTTCCAATATCGTATTCGTTTGGATTAAATTTCTTATTTGGAAATGCATTTACGATTCCAGGATTGTTGGAGACTTCAACAATAGATAAATTATATTTTTCTAAATCTGTCTCATCCAGTGATTGAAATCCATACATGTAATTTCTGTCACATGATATTACTAAAATATAAATAATAAAATAAAAAAAATATTTAATTAAGCTCTTCTTCATTTTTCTTTCACCTTTAATATATTTTTAATCGAGCTTGACTCGATTAAAAATATTACAACTAATCATTTCCACATTAATGACATCCGAATTGAAGGAAATAAAAAGATATTAATTAACGTTGAAATAATAGCTAGACAAATTCCTATTTTTTTATTTTTAAACATTTTTATATTTAATAACGAAATAACAACTGTTAAAGCAAACAAAACATAAACTACAAAATTATTTATACTATTACAATTAAATCCTTCTTTGCAGCCACATCCAAATATGTCTACTAGAATTCTGTTTAAAGGTTCGTAAATAATTCTTAATAAAATAAAACTTAAAAATTGTAAGATTATTCTTATCGTCATAAAAAATTTCTTCATCTTTTTTCCTCAAGCACCCCAGTTGGGTGTCCGTGTAACAAATATTCTCCATATCCGCAATAAAAGTCTTATGTTGGCAAAAAGAGATTACGAAAGCTGCTACGCGAATGACTTGTGCTTCTAATAATATCAAACTTTTGAAAACTTTCCAAGGTTGCTTATACAGGACAAGTTGCAAGTTTGCAAAATCGTTCGCACAAACCTACGCCGCCATGGAGCCCCGGCAGTACCGCACGGAGGGCGGTATGAGCGTTAGCGAAGGGCGGAACGGCGGTGACGCAATGGCATATTCGGTCGGATTAGAGTAAAAATATAATGGTAGAGCGGAGAAAAGTACCGTCCAGAAAATTCAAAAAAATTAAAAAGAGTTACAGATCCTGAATCCATATTCGTAGCAAGCGCGTGCGAATATGGCGTAGCAGTTCAGGATGACAGTTACAAATTTAGGATGGCGGTTGATTGTTCGGGATGACGGTTGCTTGTTCGGGATGCGGGCGAGAGGGAATTAGTCTGCGGCATAGACTGCCATGAATGCTCCGTTTTCTGCTTCCAGTAGGCTTATCTCGCTTGAAAGGTCGCCGTATGCGCAGTAGGAAAAGAGGGAGCCGTCGGTAGCAGTAAGGGGGATGAAGAGTTCAACGGGGTCTTGCAGAAGTACGCTTTCTTCATCTATGAAGTGCACGAGGACGTTTTCGCTGGAAACTTTGCCGGATGGGATTCTAAAGAGGGGGGTGTAGATTGCGTGGGAAGATGGCGTTACCGTAAAGATGTGGCTTTTTGTGCCGCACATGGCTATCATCATGAAGGAACGCTCGGTTTGGTTTTCGACGTCGAAGTGGAGCTCCTCACCAAGGCGAAGCTCCATCCAAGTCTTTGAGTCAAAGCGGCTTCTTAGCATGCCGTCCGGAGCTGCTTTGTTCACGATGAACAAAAATATTGCTGCGGCAAGTGCAAAGAAAAGCAGAGGAATGCATATAAAAAACAGTAATTTTTTTAGCTGTTTTCCTTCATCCATTTTTCTATGCCACGCTTAACGTCGTCGTCTATGTCGTGCTCCATTTTGCACGCATTTGCTTCGGCCTGTTCTTCGCTAACACCGGTTATCTTCTGAAGGAATCTCGTAAGCAGCACGTGTCGGGCATAGATTTCGTCAGCGAGTTTCTTTCCTTCTTCCGTAAGCTCCAGGGAACCAATCTTGCCCACAAAGACGTAGCCCTTTTCTTCCAGAATGCTCATTGCGCGGCTTACGCTTGGCTTAGACACATTCAGTCTGCGGGCAACGTCTACAGAGCGGGCAATTCCGTTCTCTTCTTTTAGGCACAAGATTGCCTCGAGGTAGTCCTCTCCTGATTCGTGTATATCGTTCATCTGCGCCTCCGCGTCAGTCTCCCAAATTCATCACCTGGGCAAAGATTGGCTTTCCGCCGGGTACCATCGGAAGTACCGGTTCGTCTATTCCGACTTTTGCATCTATAACCGCGGCCTTTCCGGATTCAAATGCTTCCTTGAAGACCTTTTCAAATTCGAGTTCCGTGTTTGCCTTGTAGCCTTTTATTCCGTATGCGGCTGCAAGTGATACCCAGTCCGGGCCAAAGTCCAATGTGGTTGCGGAATAGCGCTTTCCGTAGAAGACCCTCTGCCAAAGACGTACGTTGCCAAGAGTTCCGTTGTTTACTACGACTATTACGACCGGGAGGTTGTAGTGGCCTATTGTTGCAAGTTCGTTGCAGTTCATGCGGAAGGATCCGTCTCCTGCTATGTGGACTACACGCTTTGACGGGTTTGCAAACTGTGCGCCGATTGCTGCTCCTGTTCCGAAGCCCATTGTTCCAAGTCCACCGGATGTGATGAATGTGCGCGGCTTTTCGAACGGATAGTGCTGGGCTACCCAAAGCTGGTGCTCACCAACTTCCGTGGTAACAAAGGCATCGTCTCCTGCAATTTTGTGTACGCATTCGCAGAGGAATTTTGGATTGATTGAATCTGCGGGATGTTCATCGTACATTGCGGGGTAGACTTTCTTCCATTCTTCTATCTGGCTCTTCCATTCTGCATGTTCGTTTTTCTGGATGAGGGGAAGGAGTCGTTCAAGTATTGCTCCAACGTCACCAACGAGGCTTCCTGCTACTGGTATGTTCTTGTTGATTTCTGCGGGGTCAACGTCTATCTGGAATACGCGGCTGTTTTCTGCAAACCTCTTTGCGTCAGAAATTACGCGGTCGCTGAATCTGGCTCCGAGTGCAAGCACAAGGTCGCTTTCTGTTACCGCCATGTTGCTGGCTTTAGTTCCGTGCATACCAACCATGCCAAGGTTAAGCGGGCTTGATGAAGGGAATGCCGAGCGTGCCATCATGCTTTCGCTAACAGGAATGTCTGCTTTTACTGCAAGGTTCTTAAGGGCTTCGCTTGCGTTGCTTATTATGATTCCACCACCAGCATAGATTACCGGGCGCTTTGCGGAATTGATTATTTCTGCTGCGGCGGCAATTTCTTGGTCGGAAGGAACTGATGCGTTGAATACCCTGCGAAGATTGTCCTTGTCTTTGGAAAGTTCAATGCTTGCTTTGGAAAGGTCCTTTAGAGGCTCAAATTCCGTCTGGTTTGCGGTGACTTCCTTTGGTATGTCTATAAGTACAGGTCCTGGTCTTCCGCTTTTTGCAATGATGAATGCTTCGCGGATTGTGGCGGCAAGATCTTCCACCTTGTGAACCATGAAGTTGTGCTTGGTTATAGGCATTGTAATACCGGTTATGTCTATTTCCTGGAAAGAGTCCCTTCCCAAAAGAGGAGTTGGAACGTTGCATGTGATTGCTACGATTGGGGATGAATCCATGTAGGCGGTGGCTATGCCTGTTACAAGGTTTGTTGCTCCAGGGCCGGATGTTGCCATGCAGACGCCGACTTTTCCGGTGGAACGGGCATATCCGTCTGCAGCGTGGGATGCTCCCTGTTCGTGGGCGGTAAGAATGTGGTGGATTCTATCCTGATTCTTGTAGAGTTCATCATAAATATTAAGGATGGCTCCTCCTGGATAACCGAAAACCGTATCAACGCCCTGTTCAACAAGACATTCAACAACTATCTGGGAACCGTTAAGTAACATATCAACCTCTTAAAAAAAACTTTGAACCTTATTATACAATTTTGGGGAGAGATGTTCAACAGTGGTTTTGCAGAAACAAGTATAAGTCCTAGCTGAACGCACCAACCTGTGCAGGGAACTTCGTTGCAATTTGCGCTGGAAACTCCGTTGCAACTTGCGCGGGGAACTCCGTTACAACTTGCGCGGGGGACTTCATTGCAACCTACGCCCGATTGGAAGGGCGCACGGAGTGCGTTGCCGGTGGAACAGCCTTGGCACAGCCATGACTGTTTTTCAGAAACGTCTGTGCTTGCAGGCCTAGCCTTTTCGAGAGCCCAAACCACCGGTAATGGAGGCGAAAGCCGAAACCCTGGAAAGCGGGTGACGCAAAGAGGCTTTCGGTCGGGTTAGCAAAAGAGCAAAAAGGTAGAGCAAGCAAAGTTCCGTCCTAAAAATCCGCTCCAAAAGCCAATATTGCATAAATCCTACCATATTGATATATGATTAGAATGACGTATTCAGAACTAGAAATGCCAAAAGCCGGAGACCGGGTTGTAGTTGGTATGTCCGGCGGTGTTGACTCTACCATGACCGCAGTCCTCCTAAAAGAAAGAGGCTGCATCGTTACCGGTGTTACCATGTCCCTATGGAAAGGCGACCTCCCCATATTGCCGGAAGCAGTAGGAATGCACGAAAGCTGCTACGGTCCTGGAGAAGAGGAAAACATTGACGAATGCAGGGAATTCTGCAATAAGAACGGCATCCCCTACCACGTAATAGACGTTAAAGACGCGTACCAAAAAGAAGTTCTTGACTACTTTAAAGCTGAATACCGGGCAGGCAGAACCCCAAACCCCTGCATCAGGTGCAACCGCTTTATAAAATTCGGGGCCTTGCTTTCCGGAATCCAAAAGCTTGGAATTGAATACGACTATTTTTGCACCGGTCACTACGCAAAGATTGTAAGGGGCAGCGAAAGCCTTGCTTCTTCTTACGGTTCATGCGCTTCACAAACAGAGGAAGGAAGTTCAAGACCAGCACAGATTGCAGTCGCAGCGGACGCAACAAAAGACCAGGCATATTTCCTTTACAGAATACCTTCCAGCGTGCTAGAAAAAGTCCGCTTCCCACTAAGCACATTCTCCAAGAAGGATATTTTTTCTATGGCCAGGGAAAGGGGGCTTCTTGCCGCAAACAGGGAGGAAAGCCAAGACTTTATTCCGGAAGCCTACCTTGATTACCTTTTTGCAGACAAACCTTCCGTTCCGGGCGACATAATAGACTTGGACGGGCACGTTCTAGGCAGGCACAGGGGTATCGAGCACTATACGATTGGCCAGAGGCGGGGACTTGGCGTAAGCGCAAAAATGCCGCTTTACGTTTGCGCAATCGACAAGGAAAAAAATCTTGTGGTTCTTGCTCCGGACAGCGAACTATTCGTTTCTTCGCTCATAGCAGACGATCTTGTTTGGCCAGCGGGTTACGATCCAGACTGCACCTTTGAAGCCCAGGTAAAAATCAGGCTTGCGGCAAAACCGGTTCCAGCAACACTAAGCCCCTACACACCCAAAGATGGGGAAGAATTTGCAGGAAAGGCCTACCTTGTGGAATTCAAGGAAAAGCAGAGGGCAGTTGCACCAGGACAGTCAGTTGTCTTTTACAGGAACGGAATCACTGCAGGCGGCGGAATCATAAGCAAGGCTATACGGTAAAAAATTTCGGACCTCTACGCTATTGAAATATTAAATTCATTCTCTTTTGGAGCATACTCTCTTTTTTTACTGTGCCTTTCATGCATGGCATTCAAGTCAGTCCATTTTTAATCCGGCTTTCCGGGGTTCCGCGGGGCCCTTACCCGCTCCATTCCTCCCTTTGGTCGGAACGGCAACGGGTTGCAAGCAACCCTGACGCCCCTCCAATCCGGGCTAAGCCTCTTTGCAAGCAGGGATTCAAAACAGAAAAAACTCCCCTTCAGAAAAAATACAACTGCAAAAAAATGAATCTTTTTTTACCAAAATGCGTCAGATTCTGAATTTTCTCCATCTATATAATATATGGAAAAGTTTTTATGAAAATTTAATCTTTTCCAAAAGCCAATTTTTTAAGAGGTAGCAATGAACAAAATACAGACTACGTCATGGGATAACGCAACACTTGCCAACCGCTTCATGTTCTACAAAATCTTTACAAACAACCCGGACAAGTGCAAGCATCTGCTGGAGATTCTGCTCCACATAGAAATCGAAAGGATTGAGTCGCCATACGGGGAAGCAAACTTTGAGGTGGACTTTGACTCCAGGGGAATAAGGCTTGACGTATACACAAAAGCAGACGGAAGGAAATTCGACCTTGAGCTTCAGAATGTAGACACAAAGGATTTGGCCAAGCGCTCAAGATACTACCAGGGACTAATGGACATAGACACACTAAAGCACAGCCAGCCCTACTCCAACTTGCCTGAATCGTACGTAATATTCCTTTGCATGGAAGATATTTTTGGATGCGGAATGCCTGTCTACTCCTTCCAGAACATCTGCAGCGAAGACACAAATCTAAAAATGAATGACGGAACTTACAAAATCTTTTTTAACGCGCAAAAATATGATATAATGCCGTCAGAAGAAGAAAAAGACTTCTTCAAATTCTTAAGCGGCGGCAGTGCGGGCTCCGAATTTACCAAAGACCTTGACCTTCTTGTAGCATCTGCCCGCCACAACGCACAGTGGAGGCAGCAGTTTATGACATGGGAACAGGAAGTCCAATTAAGCTACAACAGAGGCCTCGAAGAAGGACAACGGATTGGCAAGGAAGAAGGACAAAAAGAAGCTGGCATAAAACATGCGCTTAACATGCTAAAAGACGGAATTCTCCCAATAGAAAAAATAGCCGAATACACGAACTTGCCAGTTGAGGAATTAAAATCACTGCAAGGCAATGCAGAAAACGAAAGCCCTGCATAAAAAAGCAAAAGAGGAAGCCAGTCCCGCCCTACTAGTCGCTC
>JAGACC010000042.1 GCA_017614295.1 Treponema sp. | reverse complement strand
AATCTGTCGATCGAGGTTTCCATGGTCCTCTCGGATTACGGTTCCTCATTGCTCAGCTGAACCTTCCGCCGACTCTCTGATTCCGTCAAATCAGAGTACCGCATTTTGCCAATCACCTAAATCATAGCATCTGTCGAAGCGATTACATCCATTGTACACACCTCCCTTCGACAAGTTCAGGGAGCGGCCGTCACCATTGGGCTGGCTTAGTGTCTGTGTAAACTGCTATCCGTCACCCTGAACTTGTTTCAGGGTCTGTATAAGCTTGGCGGTTATATTTTACAGATTCCGAATCATCCGACCGTAGCTGGCGTGCGGTTGGAGCGTAGCGTTCGGAATGACGGAGGTCATCTGGCATGACGGATGTTTTTTTACTGTCACCTTCAAATTGACAAAGTGCCTTTGCTGGTATATTATCCCATAAAACGTATGAAAAAAAATTATTGCCTTTTACTCATTTTGCTTACAAGCTTTTTGTTTAGCGGTTGTTTTACAATGATGTACCACGATGAAGTTGTGGAGCGTGGGGCGAATGAGTACATTGAAAAGCCTTTTTCTGACGACAACAGGTGTGGGCACTATATAGGATGCCAGGATTACGAGGGTAATCTTTACGATGTTTTTGTCTTTAAGAACCTTATAGAAACAGGCAAGGACAGGTACGTAAAAATATGCCTTCCCCACAAGGATGAAGAGTGGCACGAGGACAAGGAGTATTCAGAGAGGTTTATTGTTCCTGCCAGTGAACTAAGCCAATACAAGTGGTCTAGAAGAGGCCCTGATTTATATGATTTTGACGTGGCCAAAATAAAGAATGCGGAAGGTCTTGTAATTATGGAAGCCAGCGCGGAGGATTTTTCTGATGAAAAGAGCCTTGCCGACTGCAGGGTTGATGTTTCATCCTGGCAGAAAGGAAAGAGGCTCTTTTTGCGGTGCGACTATAATTCACCCATGAAGAACAAGTACAGCTTTGCCTTTTTTATTTCTTCAAAAAGCGTGATGGATTTTTACGGAAAAGGAAAGCCCTTCCCCTCCTACATTTTTTCTTATCTTGGCTACCCTGGCCCCCTGGCTGCGGACGTGGTTACGTCTCCCTTCCAGATTTTTATTATGTGGTTTGTGTTTAGGGATTTTAATCTTGGCGGGTGAATTGGCTGTTATTACTTTATCTGCTCAAGTTTTATGCCTTTGCCAAATTTTTCCAGGACTTCTTTTAGCTGTGGAACATAGTCGCGGTCAAAGATGTAGCTTGACTTTGCTAAAACTGCATTGTTGTCGTAGAGCATGAAGCAGACTGCAACAGGATAGGTGTCTTGGAATTCAAAGATGTAGATGCAGTCTGACTTTAGTTCTTTGCTTACAAAGGCTTTTTCGCTTTGCAAAAGGCTTGCCACTGCAAGTTCTGTTGAACCAACCCTGGCGTTCCAGCTTGCGGGAATTGCACTTACAAAACGCTTGTTCATTTCTTCTTTTAGCGGGGCTGAATAGAAGTCTTCTTCTGGATTTTTCCAAGTGCCAGATAAGTCCATCCTGTTAAAGAGGAAGGTGCCAAAGTTGTAGAAGTCTCCGCTCATGCAATATACCGCGCTTGATTTTGATACGTTGCCCGATGCGATTTCTTTCATTTTTTCTGCGATGCCATCGTTGCCGTTGGACATTAGATTAAGGAATGATTGGTTTCCTGCTTTTTCCTTCATCAGCGAGATTAGGGAAAGGCCGTGTTCTATAAGCGTCTTTGGCTTTTTGCTTATGGCTTTTGCACCGCATGCTATGCAGATTGATATTAGCATGGTTGTTGCTGTAAGGATTGCTTTTTTCATTTTGCTTTCTCCATGATCTTGTCAAGATAGAGCTGTTTGTATTTAGCTCACCAACCGGGGGGGGCGTTACGGGGGGCTTGCCCCCTGTAGAGGGGGTAGAACGCAACGAAGTGCGGGCGTAGGGGGGACTCGCAGCGTAGCTTCCAGCGGACTTCCCCCCCCTGTAGTGTTCCCCGAATTTTTATGCTTCGGGGGCTAATATGATGCAACTAGTACAGATGACGAAATAAATTCGGCATGACGGAAACTATGCTTCCTGGAAAAGTGTAAGAACCTTATCCGGACAAGCCTTAATGCATTCTCCGCAGCTAGTACACTTTGAATAGTCCACGACTGGAATGCCTGAGCTTACGTCTATGCACTGTTCCGGGCACTTCTTTGCACACATTCCGCACTTAAAGCAGCCGGCAGAACAGTCTTTGCGTATCTGTGGCTTGTTGTCGCTTTTATTTGCGCAGACTGCAACCGAGCCTTTTGTGTTTGCGTCAAAGAGGGTAAAGAGCTTTTTGGGGCAGGTCTTTACGCACTTTGCACAACCGGTACATTTGCTCCTGTCCACAACGGGAAGTCCGTCTTTACCCATGCTAAGCGCACCAAACTGGCAGACTTCTACGCAATCGCCAAGACCTATGCAGCCAAATGCACAGAGCTTTGTTCCGTTGATTGTAAGCTGGGCAGCCGCACAAGTCTTAACTCCGTTGTAGATACCCTTGCTTTTTGCACATTCGTTTGTTCCATGGCAAGCAAGGAAAGCAACTTTTTTTTGCGCACTTCCACCTGCAACGCCTAATATTTCCGCAATCTTTTTTGCAGTAGCTTCTCCACCGGCAACACATCCTGTGACCGGGGCCTCTCCCTTTACTACAGCCTGGGCAAAAGCGGCGCATCCTGCATAACCGCAGCCACCGCAGTTTCCACCGGAAAGGAAAGAGATAATCTGTTCAATTTTTGGGTCCACCTTAACCGCAAAAACCTTCTTGAAAAGTCCAAGCAGCACTCCAAGAATGAGTCCCAGTATAGCGGCCACGGCAATTGTAGCACCAATAATACTCATCATAGCCCCCTATTTTATAAGTCCCTTGAATCCAAGGAACGCCATACTCAAAAGACCGGCTGCCACGTAGAGGATAGGAGTTCCCTTGAATGCCTTTGGAACTTCTGCGGTCTTGAGCTTGGAGCGCACACCGGACATAATCACCATGCTAAGAAGGAATCCTATTGCAGAGCCAAATGCATAAACAAGGCTCTGTCCGTAGTTGTAGTTCTTCTTGATGCAGTTGATTGTAATGCCAAGAACTGCGCAGTTGGTTGTAATCAGCGAAAGGTAGATACCCATTGAAGAGTACAAAGCCGGAGCTGATTTTTTAAGGTAGAATTCCACAAGCTGAACAAGGGATGCTATTACAAGGATGAAGATGAGCGTCTGGAGGAATTCAAGCTGGTTTGGAACCATTACAAGGCGGTAGATTGGCCAGGTAACGGCTGTTGCAAGTACGATTACGAATGTGGTTGCAAGACCCATGCCGGTTGCCTTTCCAGTTTCGCTCGTCATTCCAATGAAGGGACAAATTGCAAGGTACTGGATAAAGACAACGTTGTCTATAAGCATTGACTGAATAAAAATCTTTAGGAAATCCATTATTGAACCTCCTTCTGGGCTTTTGCGTTTTTAGCGTTCTGCATTGACTGGTTTATTGCGGCGACAATTCCAAAGACAATAAAGCCTCCCGGTGCGCTGTTCAATATGCCAATCCTAAAGCTTTCCGGAATAAGCTCTACTTTGAGTGCTGTACCGGCAAGAAGTGTTCCTGCTCCAAAAAGTTCGCGGATAAGGGATATTGCAACAAGAACGATTGTGTAGCCAATTCCCATTCCAATACCGTCCAAAACAGACTCTCCGATTGAATTCTTTGAGGCAAAGGCTTCCACGCGTCCCATGATGATGCAGTTTACTACGATAAGCGGAAGGAATACACCCAATGCGTCGTACAAAGAAGTTACGAATGCCTGAAGGACAAGCTGTACGATTGTTGTAAAGGCTGCGATTACTATGATGAATACCGGAAGCCTTATGGAAGACGGAATGCACTTGCGGAAGAGGCTTATTACAAGTTCGCTCATAACAAGAACGAATGTCATGCCTGCCCCCATGCCAAGTCCGTTGAATATGCTGGTTGTGATTCCCAGGGAAGAGCACAAGCCAATGTTTAAAATCAAAAGCGGATTCTCTTTTAGAATTCCTTTTGTGATTATTCCGAGCTTTGAACTCATTTGCCTGCCTCCTTCAAGTACTTGTCTATTACGCTACAGCCCGTCTGCAAAAGGCCAGCCACACCGTTGCTTGTTATGGTAGCGCCTGTTATTGCGTCAAAGGTCTGCCCAGCCTTAAATCCGTCTGCAACCTTCTTGCCCGCAAACTGCTCGTAGAAAGTCATTCCGTTTGCAAGCTTAAAGCTTGGGTCGCTGGCGTTAAGTCCAAAGCCGGGGGAGTCGGTGTTTTCCAGGAAGCGGAGGCCGGTAACAATTCCGTCTGAGCTTACGCCGAACATTATGGTTGCGTGGTCGTAAGTAGGGCCGGAAACTTTTGCTACAGCTCCAATCACCTGTCCGTTCTTCTTTGCAAAATAGAGGGAGTCTATTGGAAGTGAGTTGTCCTTTACCTGCTCAAAGTCGTCTGCATCTGCAAAAACTGCACGCATTGCCTCGTTAGCCTTGCGGATGTTGTTCTTCTCTATAACCGGAGCAGTAAAATTGTTTACCAGAGCCAAAACCGTGCATGAAGCTACAGCATAAATAGCAAGAATGATACCCAGTTTTAGCATGGAAAATACGCCTTCGTTTTTTTCGTTTGAACTCATTTTGCGCCTCCCGTGTAAACTGCCGCTTTTTTGCCGTAGCCGTACTTGCGGGAAGTTAGTTTGTTAAGGAATGGAGTTACAAAGTTCATAATGAGGATACTGAACATAACTCCTTCCGGGTAGCCGCCAAATTT
>JAGACC010000362.1 GCA_017614295.1 Treponema sp. | reverse complement strand
GGCCACGCAGTCTTTGTAACAGACATGGCGGTAAACAAAAAGACCGGCAAAAAAATCATGCTACTTGGCCAGGGCTACATGCCAGCCCAAGACATACACGTTATACAAAGCTTCGAATCAATCTCCCCCTGGTTCTTCGTAGAAGACAAAGAATTCAGCTATGCAGAATACATATTCCCCAAAGGCTGCCAGGGAAGGTGGCCCGAAAGATAATGCCTTACGAAGAATACATAAGCAAGCTAAGCTGGCATAGAACGGAATCGGAACAGAAGGAAGCCATTCGTTTTTTGACTCAAGCCCCTGATTGGGATTTTTCAAACTGCATAAGAAAAAGCTCAAAAGATATTTGGGAAAATCTGGTTGCGGTCATAAAAAAAAGAAGCTATGAAGAGAAGGTGCAGCTTGCAGGAGAACTGTTGTACCTGCTCATGGACTTAAATTGGCCGGGAGCATTGCAATCACTTGGAATACTAAAGGGCATTCGCAAAGAAGACATACTGCCACCTCTGGAAAGTGCCCTAAAATCCGCTTGCCTGGAAAAAGACGGAAATTGGCTTTCTTATCTATATGAATTGGTAGTTCACTTTGAGCTTTCAGATTCAGATTTTAAAGAGATAGCTCTGGGTAAAATTATAGCTCTAAAGGATTGGTAAAAATGCATGACTACGACATCTTGGTTTCCATGTGCTTCTTGTCCAAAGAAAATGGCGGAAGAACATGCCTGCCCCCTGTGGAAGACAGAGACTACACCTACAGGCCAATTTTTAGACTTGACGATGGCAAGTATGGCTATTGCTGCGGAATTGTCATAGGAAGTTACATTCAAAACTATAGTTTTCAAACTGAATTGCTCAACGTAAAAATTCTATTCCTGAACTTTCCAGAAATAAAAAACAAATTGGCTCTAGGAAAAAACTTTACCCTCTACGAAGGAAATGTAAAAATCGCCACTGGACACATTACCAAAATCAAAGAATAGATTTGCTTAATCTTTTTTATATGGGCGTCCCTTGAAACTACGTTGGGCGTTCCCCGCCTAAAGGCGGGTCGGGCTTTCCGGGGTTCCGCTACCGCTCCATTCCCGCTTCGCGAGAACGGCTTCGCCGCCCCTACAATCCCTAACGCAAAAAAATGCTACCTGAATGCTTTGAGCATGGCATCTATACCTTCATCACCACTTTTGCTTGTTGCGATTATGCAAACCATGTATTTTCCAAGCCTGTAGCAGTAATAAACCTGGGTAATGCTGGACAAAGGCGTTGAAACCCTGGTCTTTAACGCTGTAAATTTCTTCCCGGCGATTTCCCTTGTTGAAATTTCATCCACCTCGTATTTGAGCGATTTTACAGCCTCAAGTTCGTGCTTAAGCCTCTTTGCATACAGGTTAGCGGAAATTCCAAGGAATGTCTTTTCCGTAACAAGGCAAACCGTATCAGATGTTAAGGGGTTGTTGGTAAGAATGTGGTATACGGTCGTGAGCTTTGCAAGTTCCGCATATTTTTTTTGGTTGTCATTAAGGAATTCCTTGCCAAGGTTCATTATAGCGGCAATTTCTTCATCACCGTATTTTTCCCAGCCCTGGGGAAGCTCGTATTTCATGCCTATAAAATCGTTGGTGTATAAGTTTCCGTTCCATTCGCCGGTGGAAAACTCTGGGGCAGCATTTTCGCTTGCTTTTTCTCCGCCATCTCCTGCCTTCTCATCCGCAGGGGCATTCTCTTCCGCTACGGTTTTATCATTCAGGCTTGCATCTGCCTCTTCTACTGCTTCCTCAACTGTAGCCGTTTTTTCATCTAAGGCCTCTCCAGTATCTTGGGCAGCGGCAAAAAAACAGGCAAATATAAATGCAACAAAAACAAAAAGACTTTTTTTCATGTCATCTCCTTTCGCACAATTATATTTGAAGCCCCTAAAAATTCAAGTATGAATTTGGCCTGACTGTTAATTTGCTTTTCAATTTTACTTTTTTCTGTTATAATATTACCATGTCAGATTTACCGTTTGATTTACAAAGCTTCAAGTACGTTTACGAAAGGAATCCGTCTGCCTTTTTTATTGCAAGGTCTACAGATAGAGGTTTTGCATTCGTCTGGGCAAATCCTGCATTTACGAGCAGCTGCGGAGAAAGTTCGGAATCCATTGCTGGAAAGTCATTGTTGGAAGTTGGCGTTCCTTTTGCAAAGGAGATGGTGCTGGAATTCCAGAAGGTTCAGCTTAGTGGAGAGCCAAGGAAGTTTGCGGTAAATGGGGACACGGAAGACTCTCTGGTTAGCATACAGTACTTTTCGATTGCAGACGGCTTTATAGGGGCAGTCCTTACACCCCTTTCTGGAATTCAGGCAGACATCAACAAAATCAAGGAGCTGAAGGACGAGATTCTTAGACAGGCGTGTCTTGAAGTAAACGAATTTATTGCGGTAATAGACTTTAACAGCCGCCTTGTAACGCTTGAATACGGTTCCTGGTATGGAGTTCCAACTCCGGAAAACGAGCGCGTTGCCACCAGGGACAAGATTCTGGCAAATATTTCCAAGATGTACCTTAGCGACGGGGAATCCCGCAAAGACTTTAAGAACACCTTCTTTATAGACAATCTGGAAGAAAGGCTTGACCGCGAAGGGGTAGTGTACATGGTCTTTGACTTTCTTGGAGACAAGAGCCGCCCTACAAGAAAGCAGTTTAGAATCACCTGGCTTAACCGCGAAGACCGAAAGGCACTTCTTATTAAGACGGACATTTCCAAGAGCTACGAGCTTGAACAGAAGCTTGTGGAAGACGACATGCTCCTAAAAAAGACCGCTTTGGGCAACGTGGACTTTATAGCCCTTTTGGACCCCAAGACGGAAAACATAACGCTAAAAGTTGGAAACTGGCTTCCAAACGGAGACCCTGTTTCTGAGTCCCAAAAGATTATCCCCTATTCTGAACTCTTAAAGATAGGTGCTGACCTTACCGTGGACGAAGTTGAGCGCAACAAATTCTATGAAAATTTCTCTGCGGTTACAATAAAAAAGCAGCTGATGACGGAGAACGAAATACTCCACTTCTTTGACCTCTATGCGGACAATGATAGGAAGGTTCTAAGAAAGAAGCAGATACGCCTTATCTGGCTGGACGAAAAAAAGCAGAAGATTCTTGTTTCCCTAACGGACATTACAAAGAGCATATACGAAGAAAAAAAGCGCAACGAACAGCTTAAGGATGCACTGGAAGCCGCAAAACAGGCAAGCCGCGTAAAGAGCGAATTCTTTTCAAAGATGTCACACGACATACGCACCCCGATGAATGCGGTAATAGGATTCTCTTCCTTGCTTTTAAAGAATGCGGACAACCCGGACTATGTTCGCGACAGGGCCATGAAGATTCTTGCTTCCGGTAACCACCTGCTTGACCTTATAAACGACGTTCTTGACATGTCCAAGATAGAAGCCGGCAGCATGATTTTGAATGTTAGGGAATTCTACATTGCAAACACCCTGTCCATCATAGACAACATAATGCGCACCGGAATGGAGAAGAAGAACCAGAACTTTAACATATACGTTAGCGACGTTAAGCACGAAAAATTTGTTGCAGACGAAAACCGCTTGGAGCAGATTCTTATAAACCTTATCTCCAACGCGCAAAAGTATACGGATGAAGGCGGAAAGATCACCCTAAGGATAAAGGGCATTCCTACAAAATCCTCTCTTTACGAAAACATTTCATTTGAGGTGGAAGACAACGGCAGGGGAATGTCCAAGTCTTACATGGAAAAGATATTCACTCCTTTTAGCAGGGAAGTTCTTTCTGGCTACGAGGACGTTAACGGAACTGGTCTTGGCCTTGCAATAACACGCAACCTTGTTGACCTTATGGGCGGAACCATAAATGTGGACAGCAAGATTGGCAAGGGAACAAAATTCACGGTAATCCTTCCGCTAAAGATTGTGGCAGACGAAAGCGATGCGGAATTCTGGGGCAACCATAATTTTAACAGGATGCTTGTTGTTGATGACGAAAAGGAAGTTCTGGAAAACATTACGGAAGAGATGAAGGACACAGGCGTCTTTATTGACTGCGTAAACCGCGGCGAAAAGGCTCTGGAAAAGCTATACATGGCTCACCAGGCTGGCTTTGGTTTTGACATAGTTCTTCTTGATCTTCTTATGCCGGACATAGACGGTCTTGAAACTGCAAGGCGCATAAGGGAAACCCTTCCTCCGGACATTCTCATTTTCCTCTTTACCTCCTACGATTTTTCCCAGATAGAAAAGGATGCAAAGGCTGCCGGAGTAGACGGTTTTATTCCCAAGCCCTTCTTTATGACTGCACTAAAAGCCGCTATCTCAAAGATAGAAGAGGAAAGGAACGTAAAGACCCCTTCTGCAGAAAAAACTCCAAGTGGAGAGCCAAAGGAAGAAAGCGTTCTTTCTGGAATTAATTTTCTTGCCGCGGAAGACAACAAGATAAACTCTGAGCTTTTGGTGGAAATTCTTAACGTTAACGGGGCAAACGTAAAGATTGTGTCTAACGGAAAGGAGCTTCTGGAAGAATTCAAGATGGCAGAGCCTGGAAGCTACGACATGATTCTTTCGGACATACAGATGCCTGTAATGAACGGCTATGATGCAGCCCGCGCAATACGAAACCTTGGGGACGACATTTCTCTTTCTGCGGAAAAGCGTAAGGAAGCAAAGAACATTCCGCTCGTTGCAATGACGGCAAATGCCTTTAACGAAGATGTTCAGAATGCCCTTCGCGCCGGGATGAATGCCCACACTGCAAAGCCGCTTAGCATAGAAAACTTTAAGAAGATTACAAAGAAGCTTTTAAAGAACAAGATAAAGTCCGGTTCTTAGCAGACTCTTTTCCCAAACCATTGAGCCTTTGCAAAGCGGTAGCCGGAGCAAGCTACGCCGCCGTGTAGCCCCGTAGTTGCCGCTTGCGGCAATGACCGCAAGGGAAGGGCGGTTCTCGCAACGACGTTTCAAGCGAAGGGCGGTGACGCATAGGCATGTCAGGTCGTCTTAGCCAAAGGACAAAATGGTGGAGCCGCTAAGATTACCGTCCAAACCTACTGCTCAAATGCTCCGAATGCGCACATCTGTGAACAAACTCTGCAGCCCACGCACTGGGTTGAATCAATTACAGCCTTTTTGTTCTTAAAGCTAATTGATGGGCATCCAATCTGCATACAGGACTTGCATCCGCGGCATTTTTCTTCGTTTACCTTAAGAGGCGGATTGTGCTTTACGTATTTTAGAAGAGCGCAAGGCCTTCTGCTTATGATTACGGAGGGTTCCTTTACGGAAAGTTCTTCCTTAACCGCAGCTTCCGTTTCCTTTAGGTTGTATGGGTCACAAACGCGAACACGCTTTATTCTCATTGCCTTGCAAAGCGCTTCCAGGTCTATCTTGCCGGCCGGGTCTCCGCGAAGGTTAAAGCCTGTGGTTGGGTTCTGCTGGTGGCCAGTCATTCCCGTTATGGAGTTGTCCAGTATTATTACGGTTGAATTGCTCTGGTTATATGCAATGTTTGCAAGACCGGTCATTCCAGAGTGCATAAAGGTGCTGTCTCCGATAACCGCTACTGTCTTTCCTTCTGTTTCCCCACCGGTAGCTTTGTTGAATCCGTGGATAGAGCTTACGGAGGCTCCCATGCATTCAGTTGCGTCCATTGCGCTAAGAGGTGGCATTGCTCCAAGTGTATAGCAGCCAATGTCTCCCATTACGGTGCATTTTTGCTTGTGGAGTGTATAGAAAAGACCCCTGTGCGGACATCCTGAACACATTACAGGCGGTCTTACCGGAAGTCCATCTATTTTGGAGCATCCAGATTTTGCTTCTTTTCCAAAGTCTTTGCCAAGAAGTGATGCTACCATTCCCTGTGAAAATTCGTCTGTTACCGGGAAGATGTTCTTTCCTTCTGCCTTGATTCCCATTGCCTTTACCAAGGTTTCTATAATCGGGTCAAGCTCTTCAAGGACAACAACGCGCTCAACCTTGTCTGCAAAGTCTTTAATGAGCTTTTCGGGAAGGGGCCAGACCATGCCAAGCTTTAGGATGGAAACGCTGTCTCCAAACACTTCCTTTGCGTACTGGTAGCAGGTGCTGTCGCAGATTATGCCAAGCTTTTTTCCTTCCGGGGCAGATGAGTATTCAACTTTGTTTAAGTCGCTTGTCTCTGCAAATTCGGAAAGCTTTTTTGTCCTTTCTTCTACGAAGGGGTGGCGTCTCTTTGCGTTTGCTGGTGCCATTACGTATTTTGAAGCATCCTTCTGGTAGGGCTTGGGTTCACATTCAATGCGGTCGGAAGTTTCTACAATGCTCTGAGAGTGGCTTACACGGGTGCACATCTTTAGGAGAACCGGAGTGTCAAACTTTTCCGAAATTTCGTATGCCTTTTTGGTAAAGTAAAGGGCTTCCGCAGAGTCGCTCGGTTCCAGCATAGGAATTTTTGCTGCAATAGCATAGTGGCGGCTGTCCTGCTCGTTCTGCGAAGAGTGCATTCCTGCATCATCAGCAACGTTTATAATCATACCGGCATTTACGCCTGTGTAGGAAATGGTGAACATTGGGTCTGCCGCAACGTTAAGTCCAACGTGCTTCATTGCGCAGAAGCTTCTTTTTCCGGCAAGGCTTGCGCCAAATGCTGCTTCCAGGGCAACCTTTTCGTTTGGAGCCCATTCGCAATATATCTCTTTGAATTTGGCCGCTTCTTCCGTAACCTCTGTGCTCGGTGTTCCCGGGTAAGAGCTTGCGACTGCACATCCTGCCTCGTACAAACCGCGTGCCAAAGCCTTATTTCCTAACATAAGTTCTTTCATTGTAAAACATCCTTACAAGTAAAATCTAAAACGGTTCTACATTATACAACTTTTTGCGCCTTTTTTTCAATGGACGCAGAACTGTCTCCTTTGCAAAGAGCTGTCACCTGGACAAAGGACTATCACCCAGACTAAGAACCGTCACCCTGAGCTTGACTCAGGGTCTGTCCCAATACAAAGTACAGCTTCTTACAACAAGCTACCCCCTCTACGGTATTTGCAGCGAAGCTTCGAGCGGCAAACTCTTTGCAAATGCCCCGTAACGCCCAAAACTGATTCCCGCTTGCTTTGCATAGGAAAATAAAGAATAAAAAACACAACTCTTTCTTGCCAAGCAGTATCAAGCCATGGATGGCGGGTAGGGATTACTTTTGGTCGTACGCCGCCGTGTAGCCCCTTTAGTTGACGCGATAGCGGCAATGAGCGTTAGCGAAGGGCGGAAGGGCGGTGACGAAAGGCCTGTACGGTCGAGTTAGCCAAAGAATAAAATGGTAGAGCCGGCAAAGGTACCGTCCAAAAAAAGAACTTGGTCTATTTCCAAACCCTGCAAATTATGCTATGCTAACACCATGGACAAAAATACAATTCCCCTAAGAAAAGACGTACCCGCTGAATACAAGTGGGACTTGACGCAGATTTATAAAAGCGAAGAAGAATGGGAGAAAGACCTGGCTTCTGTAGAAAAGGCAACGCAAAATCTTGTCTCCTTCAAAGGAACCCTCTCTTCCTCCAAAGAGAATTTCCTAAAGGCACTTATGGCAGACCAGGCATTGGACATGCTTCTGGAAAACGTCTACCACTGGGCAAGCCTGCAGAACGAAGCAGACCAGAGCGACAGCAAGAACCAGGAGCGTGTAAACCGTGCATCCATGGCATATTCAAAAGCCGCAGCAGAAACAAGCTTCTACGTACCGGAAATTCTTTCCATAGAAGATTCAAAAATAAACGCTTGGATAGAAGAAGAGCAGTTTGAACCCTTCCGCATCTACATAAAGAAAATGCTAAGGCAAAAGCCCCACACTCTAAGCGAAAAAGAAGAGCGCATCATGGCACTTCAAAGCGAATCCGGCCAGACCGCAAGCAAGGCCTTCTCCCTCTTGAACGACGTAGACCTGGACTTTGGAAAAGTAACTGTCTGCGGAACCGATATGCCGCTTACCCACAGCACATGGACAACATTCATGGAAAGCCAGGAGCGTGGCGTAAGAAAAGAAGCCTACACCAAATTCTACGGACAGTTCGAAGCCCACGCAAACACTCTGGCTTCCCTTTATGCAGGTTCAGTAAACAACGACGTCTTTCATGCCCGCGCAAGAGGATACGCTTCGTCTTTGGAGGCAGCACTCTATTCAAACAAGGTTCCGGTAAGCGTATACAAAAACCTCATAGAGACAGTCCACAAAAACCTTGGCCCCCTTCACCGCTTCTATTCACTTCGCAAAAGGGTGCTTGGACTGGAAGAACTCCGCCACTACGATGTATATGTTCCTCTGGTAAAATCCGTAAAGAAAATCACAAGCTACGAAGATGCAGTAGAAATAATCAGGCAGGCACTTGAACCGCTTGGAAAGGAATACACGGACACACTTTGCTCTGGACTCTTGGGAGGCTGGGCAGACCGCTTCGAAAACAAAGGCAAACATTCCGGGGCATTTTCTTCCGGCTGCTACAAGGGCTACCCCTACATACTGCTTAACTACAAGGACGACTCCATCCGCGACGTTTACACAATGGCACACGAAGGCGGACACTCCATGCACTCATGGTACAGCGTACACAACAACCCCTTCATGAGCTACGAGTACACAATCTTTGAAGCAGAAACAGCCAGCACCTTTAACGAAGAGCTTGTCTTTGAGTACATGTTCAAGAACGCAAAAGACCAAGAGATGAAGAAGTACCTTCTTAGCATGAGGGCAAACGACATACTCGCAACTCTCCACCGCCAGACCATGTTTGCGGAATACGAGCTTATGGCACACGAAGCAGTGGAAAGGGGAGAGCCTCTTACAACAGACTTCCTGCGCAAAACTTACCGCTCACTCCTTGAACTCTACTTTGGACCCGAGATGCACTTTGAAGAAACAAGCGACCTTGAAGGACTTCGCATTCCACACTTCTACAACGCATTCTATGTCTACAAGTACGCTACAGGAATTTCTGCAAGCCTTGCACTTGCCAAGCGTGTTACCACAGGCGGCGAAAAGGAGAGGGAAGACTACTTTAAGTTCCTTAAGAGCGGCGGTTCCCGTTATCCAATCGAAAGCCTTAAGGTTGCAGGTGTCGATATGGAAAGCACACAGCCAGTTCAGGCAGCGCTGGACACTTTTGCAGATATAGTTGGCCAGCTGGAAAATCTTTTGTAGTTTTTCTTTCTGGACGGCACACCATCTTTTACTGTACCCGGCTTCTGCCGGGTAGACTCCATACAATTCCCCGCTTTGCAGGGCTGCGCTTTCGCTCCGGCCCGCTTACGCGGTCTTGCCTGTGGCAACCCTTCCAATCGGGCGTAGGCTTTGTGGCAAGATCGCTTTCTAAGAATCAATCTTCTTTGAGTACATAAGCCTTGTCGCGTTTAGGACTGCAAGCATTGTAACACCCACGTCCCCAAAGACTGCGGTCCACATGTTTGCAATTCCAAGAAGAGCAAGAACAATTATTGCTGCCTTTATCCCCAGCGAACCGAATATGTTCTGCCAAACTATAGCCATTGTACTCTTGCTGTGTCTTATTGCAAGTGCTGTTTTGCTTGGCTTGT
>JAGACC010000361.1 GCA_017614295.1 Treponema sp. | reverse complement strand
TTTGCAGAAGATTCCTTTGCCCAAGAGTCAACAACCTGGGAAGCAACTTCATCCCAAGACTTTGTTCCCTGAGCGTACTTGAGCAAGGCACCGCCAAAGTCATCCTTAAATTTCTGTGAAGGGAAAAGTGTAAAGTTCCATGCCACAGAAGTAATTCCGTCCTTTGCCATCCAGTTGCTAATCTCTACAGCAAGTGGGTCAGTCGGACGCTCTGAATCAGAGAATGTGTCGAACGGAGCAATAAAGCCAAGCTTGTTGGTAACATAGTCCTTTCCTGTTGCGCTGGAATAGAGCCAGTAGATAAAGTCTGCAGTTGCCTTCTGGTCTGCATCGCTTGCCTGGCTGTTGATGCAGTAGAAGTTTTCTGTTCCAATGCAAAGCCCCTGAGATTCCTCTCCTGAAGCGCCAGTATATATAGGAAGATATTTTACGTTTTCTGCAAGAACCTTGTTTCCGCTAACACCTGCAATCTGACCCCAAGCCCAGTTTCCGTTCTGAACCATCACGCACTTTTCAAGGGCAAATTCCGCCATTGAATCAGTAACAGTCTTTGTACCAACGTTCTTTCTGTCTACAGTGCTGTTGTTAAGGTAAAGGTCAAGGATGTTCTGGAAATTCTTTCCGTAGCTAAAAGAGATTTTCTTTGTTGCATCGCTTGCAAGGTCAACGTTTCCGTTCTTGAATTCATAGTAGACGGGAAGGTTTGCAAGGTGGGTCTGCCATCTCCAGTCCTCTCCTGCCTTTAGCGAAGTGCTAGCAAAAACACCGTCAATGCCAAGTTCCTTTGCGTTCTTCTGCATGTCTTCAACAACTTCCTTAAGCTTTGCAAAATTGTTGATTTCATCCATGCTTGAATAGCTTACCGCCTTAGAAGCAAGACCAAAGTATTTGTCCGTAAGAGCCTTGTTGTAGATGATTCCGTAGCCTTCAACTACATAAGGAATTCCGTAGACACCGCTTCCCGATGTAATTGCAAGAGACTTGTCTGCAAGGTGCTTGTAGAGTTCAATTCCAGAAAGATCCTGGCAGTAGTCCTTCCAGTTTGCATAGCCACGCGGACCGTTAATCTGGAAAAGCGTTGGTGCTTCTTTTGTAGCCATCTTGGAGACAAGGGTCTGCTCGTAGGAATTGTTTGCGGCTGTTTCCACAACAACCTTTACACCGGTTTCCTTTTCGTATGCAGCTGCAAGTTCCTGATAAATTTCTGCTACTTCCGGCTTAAAGTTCAAAAAGCGTACTGTACCCTTTGCGTCTGCTTTCTTTCCGCCGCAAGACACAAGCGAAAGCCCCATTCCCATTACCGCAGCAAGACAAATTGCACGGCCAAAGATTTTGTTCATTCTTTTCATAAAAATGCTCCTCAGTTTTTAGGCTGTTTTGGAAACGTTTCCAATTAATTAAATCTTAGCCCGCAAGGCAAAGGAATGTCAAACTATTTTTTTACTTTTTGCAAAGATTGTGATAATTTTACTGCATTTAAATACTTTTATCACATTTTAGAATCATAAAGCATTTCAAGCCACTTAACGCTGGAAACAAGCGCCATGGAAATAATCCTCCCCTCTTCTGAATAAATGCGGACAAAGTTTGATTTTCCATATTCATCTTTTTCCGAAAGTTCATAAAAGACATACATATCTTTAAAATACGGCTCACCAAAAACGTTCACAAAATCATCCAAAGACTGCGTTTCTTTTATTAAATCTTCAAACTGTTCTTTTTTTAGGAAGCGATCATAAGCTGTACAGCAATAAGCATTTCCGTTTGCAATGCAATATTTTGTCCCATCACTTTGCATAACACCAACAGATATAGTTTTTAAATCCTGGGCAAAAGATTTTTCTTTATTCTCCGCCTCAAAGCAAAGGTTACGCAGAGTTATTTTATTAATCCCAACATTTTTTTTATCTTCATCGTCACGATAGCATATTGAAAGATCAAGAAAATACACATCATCATCTGTAAAAATGATTGCATCCCCATCCATCCTTCTTTTTTGCATTCCAGATTCAGTGGAATAATGTCCGGCAAAAAGTTCTGAGCTGTAAACAAAACAGGATTTTCCTTTGTAGGCAGAAAACAAAGCATCCGCTTCCTTTTCTATTTCTGAATTCTTTTTATCCAAAATATTTTTTCCAATAAGTTGTATCAAGAATTTTTTGTCTTTAGAATCAATGGCCTTTACGAGAGAATCCTTGTAATCGCGGAAAATATATTTTTCATCATTTAATTTAAACTTACCGCTTTCCTTTCTTTTTTCGTATTGCTTTTGGCGGTTTTTATCTATGGAGCTTACGATATATTCTTCCAGCTTTGTCCCCATTGCAGATTCCTTACAGGCACACAATAGAGACATAAAAAAAGCGATTAAAACAAACACTCCCCTTTTCATACTAAAAACTCCTATTTTATCTCATCAGCTTTTTTCTGGTGCTCATTCATTATGGGAGTCCAATAATCAAAATACTTTTCCATGTAGGCTGAATTCTGCGGGTTATAAACTCCGTACCGGATGAACTGATCGTCATAATAAGTTTTGTCCCTAGAATAGACGGAATAAAAAAGTTCCTGGGAGGTGTAAAAAGCCTGCATAAATCCTTTTATATATGAATTGTATTGTTGTCCATTTTTCTGATCTTTGAAGTATTCCTCATTGCCTAAAACAGCGTAGTTGCAAGAAGAAACATATTCTTGGCCGTCAATCAATATGGATGAATCTGTGATGCCGCTGATTTTTACGGTCTCTACGTTTTCTTTGGAAACATTGTCATCGTCGCCTGCAAATTCAAA
>JAGACC010000360.1 GCA_017614295.1 Treponema sp. | reverse complement strand
TGCCGATGGATTTTTCTACGATTTCGGAGATGGAAGTTAGGGTGTGGCCGGTTTCGCTGATTTTTGACGCGCTCTTGGACATTTCCGCCATGGAGCTGCGGATGGAGGATGCCTGGTTCTTGAGGGCATTTACCTCTTCCATTACGGTCTGGCTTTCGTCGCTCATCTTTTGGGATGCAGACTGTACCCTGTATGTGCTGTCGTTCATGTCGCGGAGGGAGTCTGTTATTTGCACGGAACCGATTTTTTGTTCGCTCATGGCAAATTTTATCTGCTGGACAAGTTCGTCTGTTTCGCGTATTTCTTCTGCCAAGCGGGCATATCCGCGTACGCCTTCCTGGGTGGAGGATACAACGGCTGTAATGGTGTCCTGAATGCGCTTTAGCTGCTCACCGATTGTCTTTGACTGTGCAGATGAAGTTTCCGACAGCTTTCTGATTTCGTCCGCAACGACCGCAAAGCCTTTTCCTGCTTCACCGGCGTGGGCTGCTTCGATTGCGGCATTCATAGCCAGGAGGTTCGTCTGTTCAGCGATACTTGAGATTACGCTGTTTGCATCGTTAAGAAGCTTTGACTGCTCGTCGATTTCCTGAATCTGCGCCTGAAGGGTTTCCTGGGTCTTGGCACCGTTTTCCGCATCGCTTGCAAGCATTCCAAAAGAAGAGGCCATCTTGTCTACGGAGCGGTTTACTTCGCTTATGTTTCCAATCATCTCTTCTATTGCGCCAGATGCCTGCTGGACAACGCTTGACTGTGTTTCTACCAGTGATTCCAAAGAGTGTACGTTGGAAATGATTTCGCTCATGGTCTGTGCCGTCTGCTCTACGCTTGCGTTCTGCGAAGAAATGTTGCCTTCCACGCCGCCTATTGCAGAAGTAATCTGTGTGATTGCAGCACCGGTGTCCAGGGTTCCGCTCTTTAATGATTCACCTGCAGAAAGAAGTGCATTCTTTGAGTGCTTCATGTTGGTGATTATGTCCTGGAGCTTCTGGCTAAAGGCATTGAATCCGTCCGCTACGCTTCCAATTTCGCTCATTGCCTGTACGTTGATGCGCTGCTTTAGGTCTGCCTTTCCGCGAGCCATTTGGTCCGCAAAGTCCACTATGCCGCCACTTATCTTTTTTAGAGGGCTTATTGTCCTGTTTGTTACGAATGCTGTTATACAGGCTATGATTATTGCTACGACTATGTTTACAAATACAATGGTCAAAAGCGTTGAATGGAAAGACCTGTAAACCGTAGAAAGTGGGCAGAAGGCTGCAATTGAATAACCGGTCTTTTGGTTGGTGATAACTTCCGCAAGGTATACGGTTCCATTTATCTTGATGCGCTTGTTTTCCTGGGTAGAAGATATAAGGTCTCCCAGCTGGGGAATGTCTATTTCGCTTATGTTCTTAAAGTTGTTTGCGGCAGAAGAAGTGTCCGCAAGTATTGTTCCGTTTTCTTCCACCATCATGATAAAGCTTCCTTCGCCAAGGTAGAGCATACGGAGCACATTGGTAAGGGTGTCCAGCGAAACCTCTATGGAAGCGTTTCCTATAAAATCGCTGTGGTCGTCGTAAACGCACCTGGTAATACCAACAACCGTTGAACCTACCGTTGAAGCAAAGGCATTGGTTAGCATTACCCTGCCCGTACCCTTGTTTGCGGTCTCGTACCAGCTTCTTTTCCGAGGGTCATAGCCTCCGTTCATGGAACCGTCAAAGTTTGTTGCATAGCCGCCCCACTTTGTTCCCAAGTAAATTTCTGCTATGTCCGAATCGTGGTTTGCAAAGCGCTTGCAAAGTGAGCGGATTTTTTCTTCCGTAGGGCTTTTCTGGTAGCCTAAAATTTGGACGGTACCGCTTTCGTTCACAAAGGAATGGATGGATTCATCGGCAGCCTTAACTTCCGGGGAATCGGCAAACACGTTCAGCTCCACTTCCTTGGCATTAAAAAAGTTTGTAATGGAATCGGAGAAGACGCAGAGTTCAGTTTTTGCGGACTCGTAAAACTTTGCCAGGTTGTCGTTGGAAAAAAAGTAGCCCGCAATGTTTACGGAAATGGCAAGAACAATAAGTACTATGATGACCGAACCCGCGGTAAAAATAGTTGCGATAGAAATTGATTTCTTCCTCATTCTTTATAGTCTCCTGTACTCATAAAACGCAGATGGAATCTTTTAAATTTTTAGAGTTTTTGTGGAAGTTTTTAAAGTGTATCTTAAATTATATCACATTTTGGACTTTTGTATAGAAAAAATGGTAAAAATGTTCGATTTTGGGATGGTAATTTTTAGGACGAACTCCTGCCGGCTCTACCATATTGCTTCTTGGCTAATTCGACATCTTGCCATTTTTTACATAGGCTAACAAGGAGCGCCATGGACGGCGCGTCATTTGTTTGCAGAAGGGGCTGCGCGTTTTTGAAGAAAAGGCGGTAGTAAAAAATGGCAAGGAGGCCATTTTTTACGGGCTTTCCGGGGTTCCGCGGGACCCTACCCGCTCCATTGCTTCGCAACGGCTACGCCGCCCCTCCAATCCCGCGTAGGTCGCATTAAAAAATCCCTCCGTAGATTTTTTAATGATTGCAGAATCGCTACGCAATTCTGCATGCGCAAACCCGCCCTCCTTGGCTCGGTACTACTTGGCAAGTACGAAAAAAATCCCTCCGTGGATTTTTTTATGATTGCAGAATCGCCATGCAATTCTGCATGCGCAAACCCGCCCTCCTTGGCTCGGTACTGCTTGGCAAGTACGAAAAAAAAACTCCGTGGATTTTCCTGTGATCTAAGATTTGTAGACAAATCTCCCTACACCAACCCGCCTGACTTTTAAAGCTTTCCTAATTCGTTTTCAAGGGCTTCTGCGCTGGTAAAATGGATTGCCTTTATTCCAAGTGATGCGGCCGC
>JAGACC010000359.1 GCA_017614295.1 Treponema sp. | reverse complement strand
TTTGGGGACAAGACTCTATACGACATTGCAAGCAGAAAACCAACCACTTTGCCAAAGCTTATGGACTGCTACGGAATAGGTGCCGCAAAGGCTGAACGCTTCTGGAAAGACATCCTTCGGATTATAAAGAACGAATAGTTTTTTTCTAAGCCATGACTGCGGAAAGAATCATGTAGAGTGCGGTTGCCCCGAATATGCTTACCATTGAATTCTTTACGGCAAGGTTTACAAGGACTGCAAAGGCAAGACCCGCGAATGCAGGAAGTCCGTATGGGAAGGCTGCAAAGTTTATGTCCTTAAAGCAGTAAACCAGAAGAATTGCTATTATCATGGACGGAATGTATTTTTCTATGAACTTAATGAGTGGCGGAGGTTCTTTCCTGCTGAACAAGAGGAATGAAAATGAGCGCTCAAAGAAAATGATTGCTCCGCAGATAAAGATTGCTGGTATAACAAGGAACAGGGGAAGCTTTTCTTTTACAACTGAATCCGCAGTTCCCGAAGACTTAATTTGGAATAGTCCTGCAGCAAAGACAATGCCTGCCAGAATCACAGCGGAGAGTGCTATAAGTATTGCAGTTTTTGCTGACTGTCCCCTTTCCGAATAAAATGCTATGCCTCTAAAAAGAACAATAAGAGCTATTCCCACTAATATGGAAAGAAAAATTATGTTGGAAGAAGGCACGAGTCCAATCTTAAAAAGAAGAACCGCAAGTACGCAGGTTGCAATTCCGATTACGGCCGGCACAAAAGGTTCAAGGATGGATTTTGCAGCTCCAGCTTTACCCGCTTTTTTTGCTTCTGAGATTCCGCCTGCAATTTGTCCGCTAAGGATTACCGCAAACAAGGCAGAAAGGGCAAAGTCTACTCCGGTAAGGTACTGGGCAAGGTTAAAGTGCTGAAGTACGTTGCAAGCCAAAGCCCCGATTACGCTTCCGAGCACCCAGTAAAAGAAATCAAGGAAAGCAATTGTTCCCAAGAATGGACCTTTTTCTGCTCTGGGAGGAATTTCCGTTGAGCAGAGAAGGGCATAGGTTTCGTCCGTAAGCCAATAGATTATGAAAGGCTTCCACTTTTTGCAACCCCGGCATTTTTCTATGAGGGACAAGCCGTATACAATGTGCCTTATGTTTACAAAAAATTCCGTTATTGCAATTTCCGCAAGACTCGCCCCGGATGCAAAGAGCCCGATCGCAACGTATTCGCCCGCTCCGCTGTACATAAAAAGCCCCATCACAAGCGCAAGCCACCAGGGATAGCCAGCGTTCACCACCATGAGGCCAAGAGGAATGCCTATTGCCACATAGCCAAAAAAGATAGGAGTTGTATAAGATGCAGCCTCGCGTGCAAAAGCTCTGTTCATGTGCGACAGTATATTTTAACTTTCCCTTTTTTTCAATAAGAGTTTTTTTCTTTTTTTTCTGGACCAAGTTTTATCTGCTAACCCGCTTTGCAGGGCCGCTTGAAACTTCGTTGCGAGAACCGCTTTCGCTCCGGCCCGCCTTTCGGCGGTCTGGCTGCGCCACCCTTCCAATCGGGGGTAGGCTTTTTTTGCAAAAGATAAAGTTGCCCTTGCTAACATTAGCGGTCACAGAAAGCTACACTTCCGCGATAACTTCTATCTCGCAAAGTGCGCCCTTGGGAATGTCCTTTACAGCAACGCAGCTTCTTGCAGGTTTTTCCGTAAAGTATTCGCCGTAGACAGCATTGAATGCCGCAAAGTCGCTTATGTTTGCCAAGAAGCATGTTGTCTTTAAAACCTTGGTAAGGTCAGAGCCGGCTGCTTCCAAAAGTGCCTTTACGTTAAGACAAACCTGTCTTGTCTGCTCTTCGATTGTAGAAGCCTCAATTGCTCCGCTTGCAGGATTGATCGGAATCTGTCCTGAACAGAATACGAGTCCGTTTACAATCTTTGCCTGAGAGTATGGGCCTATTGCCGCCGGTGCGTTTGGTGTGGAAACTGTCTTCATTTTTTTTCTCCTTCAAAATTATTTTCAGTGCTAAACATCAAATTTTATTGAATCAACTACTTTTAATCCTTCGTCCTTCAAGGCGTTCTTGATGGCGTTAACATGTTCATAATCGCGGGTTTCCATAGAGACCCTTAGGTAGCAGCCGTTTATGTTTTCCGTATCGCCAGCCCTTTCGTGGTGAACGCTTGTAACGTTTCCGCCCAAGTCCGCAATGATTCTGGAAACTTCCTTTAGCTGACCGGGCTTGTCTATGAGTTCTATCAAAAGGTTTGTAACACGGCCAGACTTCATAAGACCGCGCTTTATGATTCTGGAAAGAATTGTTACGTCAATATTTCCACCGGAAACAACGCTCACAATTTTTTTGCCCTGAACCGGGAATTTGTTGAACATTGCAGCGGCAACAGATACTGCACCGGCACCCTCTGCAACCATCTTCTGCTTTTCAATCAGTGTAAGTATTGCGGAACAAATCTCGTCTTCACTTACAACGGCCATGTCGTCCACGTATTCCTTTACGTAGCGGAAAGTGTTTTCGCCAGGCTGTTTTACCGCAATTCCGTCCGCTATAGTCATTACGGAAGGAAGCCTTTCAATCGCACCGCCGCCTATAGACTTTACCATAGAAGGAGCACCCGATGCCTGAACACCGTAAACCTTTACGGAAGGCCTGATTTGTTTTACCGCACATGCAATTCCGGAAATAAGACCACCGCCTCCAACCGGAACAATAATTGCGTCTATGTCGTCCAAGTCCTTAAAGATTTCCAAAGCAATCGTACCCTGGCCGGCAATAACGTCTTCATCATCAAAAGGATGAACAAAGGTGTAGCCCATGCTGTCCCTAAGTTCAAGAGCCTTGTTGTAAGCGTCGTCATAAACACCTTCAACAAGACAAACTTCTGCACCGTAAGCTTTAGTAGCCTCTATCTTGGAAATTGGTGCGCTGTCCGGAAGACAAATTACAGATTTTATTCCCTGCTTGGAAGCCGCAAGAGCAACTCCCTGTGCATGATTTCCAGCTGAACAGGCAACAACCCCGCGCTTCTTTTCCTCTTCGGTAAGGTTTGCCATCTTGTAGCCAGACCCCCTAAGCTTAAACGAACCCGTGTTCTGGAGGTTCTCCGGCTTAAGCCACAGGTCTACCCCTGGAGCAATTCCGCTTGCCCTTACGCAGCTAGTCTCTCTTACGATATTCTTTAAAACTCTTTGGGCATCAAACACTTTATCTAATGTAAGCATGCGGAACTCCTTTTTGCTCTAATCATAAAATTGCATTCAAGATACCGCATAAAGATAGCGCATTTTTGTAATATTTGCAAATCATTTCTTTTCCAATCCTTAACGCACTGTTTAGACAATCTTGTAGCCCGCAAGAAGGGTGTGCTGGCAATAAAGACGGGGCTGGGCTGTACTAGCGCAGAAGAAAGAATTTGTCTGGTGAAGAAATGTCAACTGCAAGATTTTCTGCTAAAGATTCTTTGCTTGACTACAGAAAAAGTGTGTTTTATACTTAACTTTAAGGTTGTAACATGAAGAAAATTGTATTTGCAGACATTCCTATGAAGGAAGTGAGTTTTGAACACGATGCCGTATGTTATGCAGGAAAAGGTAATGCTGGGTGTTCATATCCTGATAAGGTAATATTTCCTGTAAATGCAGTGCTTGCCGAAAAGTTAAAAAAAGATGACGAAGTAAAAGTTGTTCTTTTAAAAACTCTGACAGAAACTAGAAATGCCAATACAAATGGGGAGCTTTTTCAGCAGGAACTTGATGCGATAAATTCAAAAATTGGAGCACACATTTCTTACGAGACTATAGAAACTGACTTCGTGGAGACCAAGCCGAACCATGAGAAGCGGCTTAGAGCTATGCTCTCAAAAATCGAAGAAGATGCTGAGTTGTATGCTGACATTACATTTGGTCAGAAACCCCTTCCTATGGTGCTTATGTGCGTAATGAACTTTGCTGAAAAATTCTTTAACGCAGATGTTAAGAAAATAATATATGGAAAAGTTGAATTCGTTAAGCATGATGATGCAAAGTTTTATCCAGAAAGGCCTGCACTGTATGATATAACGTCGCTCTATTACCTGAACAATCTGATGGGAGCAATGGAGGCTCCGTCAGGAGAGGAAGCACTTAAGTCTTTGGACTCATTTTTTGCTCTGTGATTCAGGCGGTAGTGCAGATGGAAATAAATCAGCTTGAAGAAAATATTGTAAGAATAGCAACAGAGATTTTCTCCATACCCAAAGAGCAGAGAGATACGTCATGCGAATTTTTGACTTTGCGGACAAAACTTGCGGACAGCACGTGGCGATTGTTAAAGCTTGTG
>JAGACC010000358.1 GCA_017614295.1 Treponema sp. | reverse complement strand
GTGCTCGTGCAGTGCGGACAAAACAAGCTCGTCTATGCTTTTTTTGCTGTACGGCAGGTCGTTCTGGGGTGAATAAATTGCAGCGGAAGCCTTTAGGTCCCGGTTTTCCTGGGGAAGGCCAAATTCACGGTTGGTAAAGTCGTCTGCCTTGTTGTAGAAGGTGTTGCGCCTAGTCCCAAGCTCCGACTGAAGCCTGTTCTGGTAGTCGCGTATTTCCTGAAAAATTGTGTCTGCAAGGGTAAGGCTTGCGTTTATAGATGCCAGTTTGCGCCTTAGCGGCTTGTCAAACGGGTTGAATTCTGATTTATAGATAAGTTCGTGCTCTACTTCTGCCCATGCGTCCTGAAGAATAGTCCTTATCTGAATCTCGCAAACAACTTCTTCCGGAAGCGGCGGATTAAGCTCTTTCTTGGGAAGGCAGTCTTCTGGTATTGCAATAAGAACATGGACGGATTCGTAGCCAAATTCGCGGAATGACTGCTGGGCACCCTTTCTCTCTATTTCCTTAACGTTAAAATATGTGACCAACTGCTGTTCTACTATGTCCAGGTCTTCCAAAAAGGCACATATTACGCGGATTCCTATCATGTCCGTAAGGGTAACAAGAGACTTGCTTTCTGCGGCCTCTTTTGGCTTTTGACGGAGAATTTTCTTGTAGTAGCTTGAAAATGACTTTATGCGGGTTTTAAAAGTTGGAATGGATGCAATTTTTATAGAGGTCTTTAGCTTTGCCTCAATATAGGACAAAACCTCATTAAAAACAGGTGCGTAACTTTCATATAGTCTTTGTATTTCCAGTTTGTTTGGAAGATCCTGCTGCTCAGTCACAAGCAATCCCCGCCTTTATAAATTAATTAATAGTTTTATTATCTTTATGGTTTTTGCAAAAAAAAAGCCGCCCGTATTTCAGGACGGCTTCATTCAAGAATTGGCTTGAATCAAGTTACAGCAATAATTACTGTCTTGTTGAACCAGAATCTTCTACACCAGAAGATGTGAATGTGTCTTCAGTTGCCATCTTCTGCTGTTCGAGATAACGGTTAACCTGCTTGTTGCCAAAGCGGCTCATTTCGAGGTTCTGGCGAGCCTTTTCTTTCTTTGTGATGATTCCCCAGAGGTCTTCGTCTGCGATGTCGCGTTCTGTCCTGAGAACTGCTTCGTCATAGATAACCTTTACATCCTTGAAGTATCCAACAAAGTTATCACCAATGTCAGATGCATCACGTGTGATCTGGAAACCTGCGAACTTTACATAAGGAGTTCCGCGTGGATAGATTGGGTATACTCTGATTTCGCGTGTGCGTACTTCAGAGATATAGTCCGGGTTGTTCCACTGGAGCTGCTTCCAACCGTCGAACAAGAGAGATCCCATGTAGTAGCGACGTTCTACACCGTCGTTGTCCTTAAGAAGAACATAGAGCTGGTGTGGGAAGTTCATACCCATTGTATAGCAGGAAATTGCCTTGATTGTTCCAACGTTTGTGATCAAACCGTAGCCGTCTTCGAAGAGGTACTTGCCCTTCTGTTCGTCAGTCTGTTCACCGCGGACACCGTTTTCGTCAGCATCTGCGAGTGGCTCGTAAGCCTGAATGTCGAACGGAGGTACGATCTTAGCGTTAGCATTGTTGTTCCATGTTGGGAATACAACGCGTACACCGAGTACGTCTGAACCAGCGAATGGCTGTTCAGAACCTTCTCTTACACGAGCAGCCTTTGTTGTGGACAAAGCAAGTGCCTGTGGGTTCTTTGCTGAAGAGTTCAATACTACTTCCCAGTTAGGGATAGCAAGAGAAGTCTTCATGAGTGATTTCTGTTCGTTGGTGAATGTAGCACCTGCAGCAACAGAATAATCCATTACAGTTCTGCTGTTCTGTGTGTTTTGACCGTCTGCATTTGGAATGGAGTCAGCTGTCAACTTTGTAAAGTCGATAAGTACGGCTTCCTTTGCAAATGCGAATGATCCAACAAGAACCATTGCAGCAGCAGTTAAAATTAAATTCCTCTTCATTCGAAGCTCCTTTAATACACTTTTGATGTAGCCTTGTTAGTAATAGTATCTATTAAGAAAGTCATTTTGTCAACGTTTTTTTGAAAGAATTTGATTTTTTTAAAATCTCTTCAATCTTGAAGCGCTTCTAAAATCAGCTTTTTTCACAGACACTTTTACCATCAATGTACACCAAAACGGTATTTATTTTTGTGAAGTTCATCACAATATTCCTTTTTAAAAGGGATATTCCTGTATTAATATCGGCAGCATCGTCTGAACTCTTTAACGCTCCCTTGCTTAATCCAACGTAGGCAGTGCCTTCCGCATCCACGGTAAAGAATTCTACTGTTGTTTCTCCGGGGAAAAGCTTTTTGAAGTTGTGCGTCAAGGGACCCAACAAGAGGTCATCCACAAAATAGCGTTCTGCTCCCTGAACAGAATCTTTTGGGATAAACCGTTCTTCTGTATAGGTCTTTCCGTTTTCGAATGAGGGAAAGTACATAAGGGTTCTTAAAGACTTTTCTCTTTTTTGAATTGAAACCATGGAAATGGCGAATGCAGCTACCGCAAGAGCGGCACATACGAATGCAGTAATAAAATAGGGCTTATTTTTCATTTTTTACTGTAAATCCTCTTGAACGTTCAAAATGCGTTACAAACGCTTGGAGCCCATTATATATCCCAAATGCAACTTTTTGCAAGTAGTCTTCATCCGCAAGAAGGGCACCCTCCTCCGGGTTGGTAAGGAATCCAGTCTCTACAAGCACGCTCGGCATTTTTGCATTGCGCACGACAAACCATTCCTCTGCCTTTATTCCGCGGGAAGAGCTAAGCTTTCCAACCTGGGCCTTTATTCCTTCCATGATGAATTTTGAGATTAGTACGGATTCTGTTGTGTATTCTTCCTCCATGATGGCATTTACAATCGTGTTTATGTCGTTGTCTTCGCTTACGTCCTTGTTCAAGACCTTGCGCCTGTAACCGGGGGAAAGATACCATACCTCGTAACCGGAAGCGTTTTTGTCCAGGCTTGCGTTAACGTGTATTGAAACATAGACAATTGCCTCGTTTGGAGCAAGCTTTACAGAATTTGCAATCTCCGTCCTCTGTCCAAGTGAAAGGTAAACGTCCTTGTCGCGGGTCATTATTATGCGCTTGTCGGGATAGGCTTTCTTTAGGCAGCTGTAGAGCTTGAGCCCTATGTTCAGGTTAACGTCCTTTTCCACAACTTTTACGGACTTGCCCTTTATTACATGAGTTGCGCTGGCACCGGGGTCTTTTCCGCCGTGACCGGGATCAATAAGGATAACGCCAACCTTGTACTGGTTTAGGGAATCCTGCTCCTTAAAGTAATTTATGGCTGCGGTCATGAATTTTTGCCCTGCAAAGAGAACACCGTCTTTTAGGTAGGGTGCCTTTTCATTCATGATTGAGCTGTAGTTCTTAAGGGCAAAGTCTCCGCCTGCCTTAAAGGAAATTTGCTTTCCGTTTTTTTCCATTACTCCGGAAAGGGAAAAAGGATCCCAGTATACGCTTATGCCGGCTTCTATTGAACTTTCCAAAAGGTTTACGTCTGCTTGCGTAGTTCCTGCAAAGACGGCAGAATTCAATATGGAGAGAAAAATAATAAATAAAAAAGCCCTTCCCTTCCTTTTCATTTAAATGGGAACCCCCGTCTTTCCTTTTTTGCAGAATTGCAGTCCGCTAGATAAAGTATACCCTGAATTCCACCCCTAATCAATGCTCTTACAAAAAGCTTGCTGTCCAACCTTGCATGGCTTGGGGAAATGGAATCAAAGAGTTTTAGTGTTTGCTCCACGCTTCTGTGGTTGTAGTCAAAAGCGGAAGAAAGATTTTCTATAACTTGCTTTGGGAAGAAAGAAAGTGCGCTCACATCTTTTTCAAAGACAGGATTTTTGTCCGCAAAGTCAAGCAAAGATTTTGTCTGTTCTTCATTAAGTTCAAAGGCATCCGGTGGAAAGAATTTTTCGCTTTTGCGGCAGTTTCCGCTAAGGAATTCCTGTGTTGCCTTGTTGTTTTTTTCCAGTCTTAAAACCAGAGAAGAAACGCTTTGCTCTGCGGCCTTTACTGCAAGTTCATGGGTTGGAGCAAGGGAAATTACGTTTCCGCATTTTTCCACATTGTTCCTTGGAAAGCTTACTGCATTACCCTTTCTGCACCTAAAGAACATGTTCTTTACGAATGGAACACAAGATGCGCTGTCTGCGTTATAGACCTTGTGGATTTTTCCCGGTATGGAAATCCATGCTCTTTCTGCGCTTACGTTTTTGCAGGGAACTTCATAAACCTTAAATGGACAGTCTTTTACTTTTACCTCTTGCCTTTGCTTTAGAAGTTCATCCGGTTCAAGACCAAGTGCAATCTGCATAAGTGTCTTTGTAAGATTAAGAGATGATGCGTATGGGTATGTCCAGCCAGACATGTAGCCTCCGGAAAGACGAGCCGCAATTTCTCCAATCATTGGTCCCTTGGCGGTGTACTTTATGTCTGCCTTTGCAGCACCGCATGTTAAACCAAGTGCAGCTATTCCCTTTGCAAAGGTCTGGATAAGCTCTATTTTTTTTGCCTCGTCAAAAACACTTGGCATTGTGTGTCCCATCTCTATAAAATACGGAGGATAATAGATGTGGCGGTCTGCAAAACCTGTTATTGTTAGAGTTCCTTCATAAACAACAGAGTCTATGGAAAATTCCGGTCCTTCCATATAGTCTTCAAGGATAGCCCTTCCGCTTCTTGAATTTCTTGCGGCATCTTCTACTGCGGGAAGGAATTCAGATTTGTTCCTTATAAGACG